>JBIHZU010000022.1:0-13072 GCA_044240285.1 Candidatus Nanopelagicales bacterium
TGGTGCCCAATCGCCAATAAGAGTTCGGTCAAATCCGCGGCGGCTTTTTCCTGAGACGCGCGTACTGCCAGCGTTTTGGAAGGCAATCCTGTTTCGTCGATAACAACGATGGGTACGCCCAGGCTCGTTGCCTCAGTAATGCATCTCTTTCGCGATGCGCGCGGGCCGTACAGCTGCAAGACCGCGCCGTCCGCTCGGCCATCCTTCAGGGACTTTAAAAGACCAGCGGGGCCTTCGGATCCCTGTCCAAGTTCGATCAGCACGCCATAGCCGTATTCCCTCGCCACATCATTCACGCCTGCAATCAGGCGGTGAGTGAGGGGATCGGCCAAGAATGCTGACTCCTCGTCGAGAACGAGCACCGAGAGAGTCCGTGAACGTTGCGATCGGAGTGAGGCTGCGGCGACATTTGTACGGTAGTCCAGAGATTCCATCGCCCAAGCCACACGCTCGCGAGTCTCATCACCCATCTGGTCTAGTCGATGGTTCACGAAATTGGAGACGGTTTGCAGCGAAACGCCAGCCCGCTTGGCCACGTCTTTCATCGTGGCGCGTCGCGGGCTGCTTCCCGTGCTGCGCGTCATGGCACTCCCATCTGGTGATCCCGGGCTGACACCATGCTAGAGGGTGACCGAGCTCACGGGTTCATCTGTGGAACTCCGTGACGGCACTTCTCATACGCTCGAGGGTCTCGTCGACTATTGACGAATCGTGTGCGGCAGACACGTACCAGATACCTCGAGACGCGATCCATAATCCGGCTTGCCGAGCTGCTGTACTCGCAAAAAGCTTATAGCGAGGGGAGTCAATGGCGAGAAGATCGTTGAAGCAGCGAACAGGTCGAGGAGTGTCGAAGGCGACATGGAACGCAGCGGGCAGTCCTCGGACTTGGGCAGAGATTCCAAGCTCATCAAACATGGATTGGAGGCCATTCATGAGGCGAGTACCCGCACTCTCGACCCGATCGTGCACGTTCTCTTCCATGATGATGCTCATTGCCTCTGCGATGGCGGCACACGAAAGCACATTCGCGTTGAAGGTTCCAGAGTGGTTCACGCCAGATGCAAACATCTCCATCAATTCGCGCCGTCCAGCAAGAACAGATGCAGGGAAGCCTCCGGCTACGGCCTTTCCGTAGATGGCCAGATCGGGAATTATGCCGAATCTCCCCACGGCCCCCTGAGGGTGGATACGGAAACCCGTGATCGTCTCATCGAAAATCAAGACAGCGCCATGACGAGAGCTTAATTCGCGCAGCCCCTCAAGGAATCCAGGCTCGGGGAGGATCGAACCGACATTGAGCATCACGGGTTCGGTGATCACGGCAGCGATCCGACCTGGGTGCTGTTCGAATGCAGCACGCACAGCATCCAGGTCATTCCATTCGATGGTCACGCTCTCTGCGAGCGCGTGCGGAGCTTGACCTGGTGTTGCAGCCGAGGGCCAGGGGTCGTTCGGTGAGACCAACACGTTGTCGAGCCACCCGTGGTACTGCCCTCGAAACCTGAGAAAGAGGTCTCGGCCGGTCGCCGCGCGCGAGACTCGTAATGCGGCCTGGACAGTCTCCGTGGAAGTCATTCCGATGCGGACCATGTCGGCCCACCCCAGGGCAGCGCATAGCCGCTCCGCTGCAAGCAACTCAATAGGCGTCTGAGCAGCAAAGGTCACACCTGCTGAGATGGCCTCTCGTACGGCCGCCAGCATCCTCGGATTGGCGTGACCGAGAAAAGCGGGACCCTGGCCGAGCACGTAGTCGATGTACTCATTGCCATCCACATCCCATAATCTGGCTCCTTCGCCTCGGGCAAAAACCACGTCCGCGACCTCAAGTCGAACGTTGGAATTGACCCCACCAGGCACCACTGCGGCCAGGCGAGTAGATATTTCGGCACTGAGTACGTTGCTCTCCACGATGGACCTCTCTGGAATGTTCAAGGCGAGTCTCTGGCAACTTGATCGGCATACAGCCAAGGGACCCAATGGGATGCCCAAGGCTGACTTATGGGAATAGAGAAAGGCCTTGACTGCGATATCTGGCGATCATATAGTGACTTAACTAGAACGTTCAAGTGCAGAGACTCATCATACTCTCGATGATGCCCACGAACGGGTGCCAAATGGAGGAATCATGGAAACAAAGGCATTGGTAACTGGAGCGTCGTCCGGGGTTGGACTTGCGACCGCGCGGATGATCCACGCGCGGGGAGGGTCGGTTGCCTTGGTTGCGAGGCGAAGCGAAATTCTGGATGACCTCGTGGCGGAGCTTGGGGAGAGGGCCGTAGCTTTCCCTGCGGACGTCTCGGACCCGGATGCTGTCGCGCAGATGGTGGCGGCGGCTTTCCAATCCCTTGGGGATATCAATCTTGTCGTCAATGCGGCAGGCGTAGATGGTCCAGCTCCGCTGGAGGACCAAGACGCTCACAAGTGGCAGACGACTATTGGAATCAATCTTTCGGGATCCTTCTATGTCGCTCGTGAGGCGGCCCTACGTATGACTCAAGGATCGATTGTCAATCTTGGCTCCGAACTCTCAACAATTGGTATGGGGCTCTACATCGATTACTGCGCCTCCAAGGCGGGAATCATTGGTCTCACCAAGGCGATGGCGGCCGAGCTCGCTCCCCGTGGAATTCGCGTGAATGCAGTCTGCCCGGGTCCGATCGATACGCCGATGATGGAGGCGGAACTAGCTTGGTTCCCAGATCCTGAGGCCGTACGGGTTGAGGCAATCAACCGGGTCCCGTTGAAGCGTTGGGCCACGGCCGATGAAGTTGCGGAGGCAATCTTGTTCCTCGCATCAGCGACATTCGCGACTGGATCCATCTTGGCTCTTGATGGCGGAACTACTGCTATCTGAACACACCCGAATTCGATAACTCATTTCCGAGGAGTGGACTACATCATGCGTATGAAAAACAAGGCGGGGTTGGTTACTGGTGCAGCGTCAGGGCTCGGATACGAGTCGGCAAAGCTCATGGCGCAAGAGGGCGCCGCTGTGCTGCTCTGTGACATAGATACAGAGACCGGTGAGCGCGCCGCGAAGGAGATTCGCGATGCAGGAGGAACCGCCCTATTTGCGCACTGCGATGTGTCGAAGGAAGAAGACATTATTGCTGCTATTGCGCAAGTTAGACGCGAGTGGGATGGCTTTGACTTCATCCACAACAACGCGGGAATTCAGCTCGAGAAGACGATCTTGGACACCACTAATGAAGAGTGGGATGCCATCAATACCGTCAACTTGAAGGCAGTCTTCTGGGGTAGCAAGCACGCGGTAGTCGCGATGCGTGAAACTGGTGGTGGTTCGATTGTTAACACCGCTTCAGCTCTTGCGTTGGTGGGCGACCCTTTCCTGCCTGCGTACACAGCGACTAAGCACGGCGTCCTCGGTCTCACGAGGGCGGTTGGCGCTGCCTATGCGGTTGATGGAATCCGCTGCAATTGCGTATGCCCAGGTGACATGGAGACGCCGATGATCATTAAGTACTGGGAGGCGACGGGGAACCCGGAGCAGGCCAGGATCGACATGGGTGCGGCCTACCCAGCGAAGAAGATTGGACACCCGCGCGAGGTTGCCCAGATGGTGCTCTTCCTAGCCTCAGACGAATCCTCGTATGTGAACGCTTCGTACATGGTCGTCGACGGTGGACTGCTCTCGAAGTGTTACTGAGGTGGTCATGAACTCCCAATTCGATGCGATTGTGATCGGTTCGGGTCACAACGGACTGATCGCAGCAAACTATCTCAGCGACGCCGGCAAGAGAGTCGCCGTGGTTGAGCGTCGCGGGTTAGTGGGAGGAGCAACGGTCACCGAGGAGGTGATCCCGGGATTTAGGGCATCGGCTTGTTCGTATGTTTCGGGATTGCTTCATCCGCAGATACTTTCGGATCTAGGCCTTGATGCTTACGGTCTTCACCTCTACCAAACTGAGGTCGGTTCAGCGAGCATCCTGCGCGATGGGCGCCATCTGTTCTTGTACAACGACCTGAGCCGAACGCTCCGGGAGATACGAGATGTAGCCGCAACGGATGCGGATGCTCTAGTGGCATTTGGACTCCGCCTTGAGCGCTTCGCATCGATCACCGGACAGTGGCTCCTCACGGATTCCCCACCTTCGGTTGATGAGGTCATGCGTACCTTCTATGAGTCGGGTGAGGGAGATCTCTTCAATGAGTTCTTCACCCTCAGTGTGCTTGATCTGCTTGAGCGCTACTTCAGCACAGACATTGTCAAGGGGCTCTTCACGTTCTTGGCGGTAGTGAGCGTATGGGGAGGACCTCGGACTCCAGGATGGTCGTATGTCTACGGTCACCATGCGACTGGAGAGTTCAACGGTCATATGGGGCAATTCGCCTTTCCTCGTGGTGGCATGGGTTCCATTGCTGAGTCACTCGCAGCTCGTGCCCGGGCTCGGGGTGCAGTAGTGCGAACAAATGCACCAGTTGCTTCGATCAACGTGGAACGAGGGCGAGTTGCAGGAGTCGTCCTCGAAAATGGTGAAGAGATTCGAGCATCAATAGTTTTGTCCAACGCTGATCCGCGGCGCACCTTCTTGTCGCTCATTGATGCGAACTACCTGCCTGACGAGTACCGCCAACAGATCACGCGGTATGACGCCCGCGGCTCTATGGCCCGCGTATTTCTAGCGCTGGATAGCCTTCCGGATTTCATCGGTTGTGCCCCAGGGATGGGCCCGCAACACCGTGGTCTGACTTTGCTCGGCGCAGAGGTGGAAAATTTCCAGCGCATGGGAGACGCACAACAACACGGGCGAATTCCGGATGATTTCCCTATCGAATTCATCATTCAGACTACGAGTGATGACTCATTAGCTCCGACTGGAAAGCACCTGTTGAGTACAGGTATCCAGCAATTGCCATTCACGCTTGCGAATGGAACCTGGGACGACTATCGAGATGAGTTCACCACGAAGGTGATCAATGTGCTGTCTGATTATTCGCCCGGAATAAGGGATCGAATCATTGGAACGCACACGATCACACCTCTGGACCTCGAGCGAGAGTATGCACTACCTGGCGGCAACATCTTCCATGGTGCTATGACTTTGGGACAGCTATACGCGAGTCGACCAGTGCCTGGATATGCGTCCTATCGGTCCCCAATAGCTGGCCTCTATCTCTGCGGCGCTGGGACACATCCCGGTGGGGGAGTGATGGGGGCGCCGGGATACAACGCAGCTCGGGCAGTTCTCGCAGACGAGGCCGCTGGCGGTTGGCGCCCACAGCGGCGTAGTGGGGTCTCAATGGTGACACGCACACCGATGAGACATCGATTGATGTCAAAACCTGGTGTCCGCAAGGTTGCCTTGGCGCTTGCTAGGCAGCCTCTGCTCGGATCTCTTGTGGACAAAGCAAGTAAGCGATAGCGAAGTGAAGGCTCTCGCACGGGCCTTAGATGCGGAGTTAGGTCGGTAGGAGCTCGGTCCAACCGCAGACCAGGAGTGACAATGGCACGGGTACATCGAAGTTCGGAGTGGTACGGCGGCGATACTCGCGACGCCTACATCCACCGGGCATGGATGAGACGAGGTCTGCCTCAACACGCGTTCGATGGTCGACCACACATTGCGATCGCAGACACTTCGTCAGACCTGACACCTTGTAACGCTCATCTTGGCCAATTGGCTGAACATGTTGCTCGCGGCGTCTGGGAGGCCGGTGGGGTACCGCTACGTCTTCCGGTCATGTCTCTAGGTGAGACACAGGTACGACCCACTGCAATGCTGTGGCGAAACCTGGCCGCAATGTCGATCGAAGAAATGATTCGAGCGAATCCGGTCGATGGAGTGGTGCTGCTCGGTGGTTGTGACAAGACGATTCCATCGCTCCTTATGGGTGCGTGTTCAGTTGATTTGCCGTCTGTTGTTCTTCCCGGCGGTCCAATGATCACTGGTCACTATCGAGGGCAACCGCTGGGTTGTGGCACGGATGTATGGCGACTCTCCGAGGAAGTTAGGGGCGGCAGTATGACTGCTGCAGACTTCTTTGAGTCCGAGTCTTCCATGATCCGTAGTAGTGGCCACTGCAACACAATGGGGACGGCCTCGACGATGGCGGTGATGGCCGAGGCGTTGGGAATGACGATTCCGGGCACGGCAGGAATGCCCGCACCAGACACAAGGCTTCGTGAGCGCGCCCATGAGTCAGGGAAACTCATTGTCGAGATGGTTGCTGCAGATCGAACGCCATCGACGGTACTAACCCGAGAATCCTTCCGGAACGCCATTGTGGCTTTGGCGGCTGTCGGGGGATCGACAAATGCGGTTTTGCACTTGCTCGCGATCGCTGGTCGAGTCGGAGTTCCGCTCGATCTGAGTGACTTTGACTCCATCGGCCTTGGGGTCCCGCTTATCGCAGATGTGCATCCCGCTGGGCGCTTCCTAATGGACGATCTCTTCCGTGCGGGGGGCGTGTTGGCGGTGCTTAAACAAGTCTCCGACCTCCTCGATGGATCAGCTATCACAGTGACTGGGCAGCCATTGTTGGACTCCGTGATGAGTAGTTCTGTGTGGGATAACGAGGTGATTAGACCTCGCGCTGATCCGGTCCAACTTGACGCAGGCATTCGAGTCCTACGCGGAAATCTCGCCCCA
This sequence comes from Candidatus Nanopelagicales bacterium, assembly GCA_044240285.1. Taxonomy (GTDB): domain Bacteria; phylum Actinomycetota; class Actinomycetes; order S36-B12; family S36-B12; genus CAINMH01. The sequence continues at coordinate 6,615 of JBIHZU010000022.1, forward strand.
TTGGGAGCAATCATCAAGCCCGCAGCAGCGTCTGCGCACCTGTTGACTCATCGCGGCCGCGCTGTCGTATTCGATAGCGTAGAGGACCTGCGCGCTCGGATTGATGATAGAGACTTGGACATCGACGAGACTTCGGTATTAGTCCTGCGTGGATGTGGACCGCGAGGTTATCCGGGCATGCCGGAAGTGGGAAACCTACCTATTCCTAGACGTTTGGTCGAGAGTGGAGTGCGAGACATGGTCCGCATAAGTGACGGGCGCATGAGCGGAACGGCATATGGAACTGTCGTGCTTCATGTGGCACCTGAATCGGCTTGTGGGGGACCGCTCTCGCGGATCCGGGATGGAGATCCGATCGAACTGGATGTCCCGAAGGGAATCATTCGGGTCGACGTCAAAGATTTAGACGATCGCGAACCCTCAGCAAAAGCTATTGCCGCATATGCAAATCCAACTCGGGGTTGGGAGCGGCTATTTATCGATCACGTCATGCAGGCTGATACGGGAGTGGACTTGGACTTCCTTCTAGGATCTAGTGGATCGATGGTGACCCGTGAGTCACACTGAACTGTTCCCCACACCTTTCCAGACAACACTCGTGAAGGAGTATCAGTCATGAGATTTGCTCGCATCGGTCCACTCGGCCAAGAGATCCCGGTAGTTATGGTGAGTGAGGATGCCTACGTCGATATTCAAGACCTTACGCGCGAAATAGACGGGGACTTCCTTGCGCGCCTTGACACGGCGACTCTCGCCAGCGAAGTTGCCCGTCGTGTGGCATCAGGTCAGGCTCAGTTGCTTGGGAAGGCCCGCATAGGAGCACCAATCGCGCGGCCGCATCAGGTGTTATGTATTGGCCTGAACTTCAGTGATCATGCTGCGGAGACAGGAATGGCGATTCCCGAGGAACCAATTGTGTTTAACAAGGCCCCCAACACGGTTGTAGGTCCCAATGACGATGTTGTGATTCCGCGCGGTTCTCTCAAGACAGACTGGGAAGTTGAACTTGGAGTCGTTATGGGCGCCCAGACTCGCTATTTGAACTCCCCGGATGAGGCCATGGCCCACATTGCTGGGTTCGTGCTCGTCAATGATGTTTCTGAGCGTGCTTTCCAGCTTGAGCGTGGCGGGCAATGGGTGAAAGGCAAGTCCTGCGAAACCTTCAACCCATGCGGTCCAGTTCTTGTGACGACTGATGAAATCGCCGATGTTCAAGGGCTTGGAATGTGGCTTGATGTCAACGGCGTCCGCAGGCAAACTGGAACTACTCAGACGATGGTCTTTGATGTCAGTTATCTCATCTGGTATCTCAGCCAGTTCTTAGTTCTTGAAGCCGGAGACCTCATAAACACGGGGACTCCGCCAGGAGTCGGAATGGGCATGACTCCGCAGACATTCCTTCAGGTCGGGGATGTCATGGAACTTGGCATAGACCAACTTGGAACTCAGCGCCAGCGCTTGGTATCGGCGAAGTAGATAGGTGCGGGTTGTGCGGGGAGAAGGACAAAGAATGGATCAAAAACGGACTCGGAGGGCGACTTAGCGAATCCGCAACGTAAGGCTAATCTCAGCAGCCGCTGGATTGGGTAGTAACTTCCACTTCGGATCGTCCGGCACGTTCCTGCCGGTGAAAGGATCGATGAATTATGACTAAGCACGTGAGATACGAAGATGTTTCGCTCGTCTATCCAGGCAGCGTGAAGCCCGCAGTTGCCCATCTCGATCTAGAAGTCGCGGAGGGTGAGTTTCTCGTTCTGGTAGGCCCATCAGGTTGTGGAAAGTCAACGAGTCTTCGAATGCTCGCGGGATTAGAGCCCGTCTCGAGTGGGAGGATCTTGATTGGTGATCGAGATGTGACAACTACTCCAGCTAAGGACCGAGACATTGCGATGGTCTTCCAGAACTATGCCCTGTATCCGCACATGTCGGTTGCTGAGAATATGGGGTTTGCTCTAAAGATTCAGAAGGTCGCTAAGGACGAAATCGCACGGCGGGTCTCTCAGGCTGCACTGTTGCTGGACTTGACCGATTACTTGGACCGTAAGCCTAAAGCGCTTTCTGGCGGTCAGCGTCAACGAGTCGCGATGGGCAGGGCAATCGTCCGTGAGCCGGAGGTGTTTCTCATGGACGAACCACTCTCAAATCTTGATGCCAAACTACGAGTGCAGACGCGGACTCAGATTGCAGCCCTTCAGCGACGTCTCGGAACCACAACGTTGTATGTGACGCACGATCAGGTAGAGGCCATGACCATGGGCGATCGCGTGGCAGTTCTCAAGGACGGCATCCTCCAGCAGGTAGCAAGCCCACGTGAGCTCTATGACAACCCGAAGAACGCATTTGTGGGCACGTTTATCGGCTCTCCAAGCATGAATATCATTCCGTCGACGGTTGTTGGTGACGCCGTTGAACTAAACGGCTTCAGGCTCCCTGTCGAACGGCAGATACTCGAGAAGTCCTCCTCCGGCACTATTTTGTTGGGGGTTCGCCCGGAAGATCTCTCGCTAGCGACGGAAGGCGCAGAGATGACGGTGACACTCGTCGAGGAATTGGGTGCTGATACCTATGTCTACGGCAACTACGTGGGGCCTCTCGGCGCGGTAGATCTTGTAGCGCGAAGCCAAGGCATGTCTGGACCCAAGATCGGAAGTACCGTTCACGTAAAGCCCTTACGCACCTATTTCTTCGACGACCAAGGCGATCAGCTGCGCTTGTTCTAGCGCGTCTGGGAAACTTGATTTTCAAAATAGCGCGATGAATCTGAACGGGGCTTGGACGTGAGTGTCCTTGCTCTCGGAACTCTTCGCGAGGCCATCCATCGAGCGCCCACTAACGGAAGTAGGTCCGTGCTATGCCCCTAGTCGCGGGAGTAGATTCATCTACACAGTCAGTCAAGGTAGTTGTTCGGGATGCTGAATCTGGTGCCCTGGTGCGCGAGTCGCGGGCCATGCATCCGGACGGAACCGAAGTACACCCGGACCACTGGATGGCGGCTTTCAGAACGGCAACCGATGGGCTGCTCGATGGAGTAGAGGCAATCTCCGTAGCTGCACAACAGCATGGGATGGTGGTTCTAGACGATGCGGGGGAGGTTGTGCGCCCCGCGCTCTTGTGGAATGACACTCGATCAGCTCCGGATGCAGCCGACTTGGTGGCCGACTTCGGAGGCCCACAAGCTTGGGCCGATGCCGTAGGAAGTGTTCCGGTCGCTTCGTTCACGGTCTCGAAGTTACGTTGGCTGGCACGTAGTGAGCCTGAAGTAGCCGCTCGGGTCAACCATGTTGTACTTCCGCATGATTGGTTGACGTGGCGCCTTGCCGGTAAGCCGGTCGAGATGACTACCGACCGTGGGGATGCTTCAGGAACCGGGTATTGGTCTCCTAAAGCAGGCGACTACAGACTTGACCTGCTTGAGCTTGCATTCGGACGCGAGGTGGGACTCCCGCGCGTTGCGATGCCCAACGAGATCGTCGGTCAGACAGCCGATGGTGTTGTGCTCGCAGCCGGCACCGGTGACAATATGGGCGCAGCTCTGGGAGTTGGAGCGTCACCTGGTGACGTCGTAATTTCACTGGGTACCTCTGGTACTGCATTCGCTGTTTCTAGTGAGCCAACGGCAGATCCCAGCGGCGTAGTGGCGGGCTTTGCCGACGCCACGGGACGATTTCTTCCGCTGGTCTGCACTCTCAATGCCGCACGTGTAATTACTGCCACCGCGGCAATGCTCGGCACCGATGCGAACAGTCTCAGTGATCTTGCACTGACTTCACCGGCAGGTAGTGGGGGCTTAGTTCTGCTTCCATATCTTGACGGAGAACGGACACCGAATCTTCCGAATGCAACCGGCACTTTGTACGGCATGACTCGCGCCAACATGACTCCGGCACATGTAGCCCGCGCGTCAATTGAAGGCATGCTCTGTGGACTTGCCGATGCTGTTGACGCCCTTCGCGCTCAGGGTGTCACACCTGGTCGGATCTTGCTGGTGGGTGGTGCCGCTGCGAATCTATCTGTTCAGGCGGTGGCCGCTACGGTCTTCGACCTTCCGATTGTGATCCCCGCTCCAGGGGAATATGTCGCGGATGGTGCTGCACGTCAGGCGGCCTGGGCGTTGTTGGGGGGATCCGAACCGCCCCCTTGGATCACGACTGGCGAGGTGTTGCTGGAGTCACAATTCATCCCGCATGTTCGTGCTGCTTATCGACACGCACGGGAGTCCGTTCACGGGATCTGACGAGGGTAGAAAACTGCTGCACAAGCGGAATGTTTGCGCTAACATTTAGGATCTGGGCACCCCGCCCGAGGAGGTCAGCATGGTTGATTACACCCCCACTCCGCAGGACAAGTTCGCCTTCGGACTTTGGACTATCGGTCATCCCGGCCGCGACCCGTTTGGTGATGCGACGCGACCACCCATCGCTACAGCCGACTTTGTGAGGGGGCTTGCCGATATTGGGGCTTGGGGCGTCAGTTTCCATGACGACGACCTGATGACCTTCGGGGCGCCGGAGTCACAACGCCGGGCCGAACTCGACGCTTTCAAGAAGGCCCTTGACGACACAGGCGTCGTTTGTTCGATGGCTACTACCAATCTCTTCTGGCACCCGATGTTCAAAGACGGTGCATTCACCTCCAACGATCGAGATGTGCGCCGCTGTGCGATTGCTAAGTCGATGCGCAATCTCGACGTGGCTGCCGAACTCGGAGCACCGACATACGTGTTTTGGGGTGGTCGTGAAGGGGTCGAAGCAGCGGCATCGAAAGAGCCTAGGGATGCACTCGAGCGCTATAAAGAGGCGTTAGATTTTCTCGCGGGATACGTCAAGGATAAAAACTACAATATTAGGTTTGCGATCGAACCTAAGCCGAATGAGCCGCGAGGAGACACGTTTCTTCCTACTGTGGGTCACGCGCTGGCTTTCATTGAGATGCTCGACAACTCCGAAATGGTTGGGCTGAATCCCGAAGTCGCACACGAGACCATGGCTGGACTCAGTTTCTATCAAGGCGTGGCGCAGGCGCTGTGGCAAGGCAAGCTCTTCCACATAGATCTCAACGATCAGAAGATCGGACGTTACGACCAGGATCTGCGATTTGGCTCAGAAGGGATAAAGGACGACTTCTTCTTGGTGCGCCTCTTGGAGAACTCCGGCTACGCGGGTCCAAAGCACTTCGACGCACGCCCCTACCGCAATGAGGGGCCAGAAGGGATTTGGGATTTTGCCCGCGGTTGTATTCGTAATTATTTGATTCTTCGAAACAAAGCTCGGGAGTTCGATACGAACCCGCGGGTTAAACAAGCATTTATTGATTCAGGTGTTCCTGAACTTGCGCTGCCCACAGTCGGCGCATATTCACGATCTAGCGCCGAGGCTCTTCTCGCAGAGAGCTTCTCTCCAGAAATCTTGGCTGGCCGAGGGTACCGGAACGAACAACTCGACCAGTTGGTGATTGAAACTATCCTTGGTGTTTAGTCACATTGAGCCGTCGGCTCGGTGATTATGAGTCAGCGCGAGAACTCCGTGTGCTGACGCCCGCGCGAGTGCGAATATCGGGCTGAAGGGCTGTTCCCAAGCCGGGTCCTGAGGGCGGGGATATCTGGCCATCCTTGATGGGGGGGAGTTCCGTCACAAAATCCGGGTACCAGGTGCGCAGACTTGCCCGTACGGTTTCCTGCGTCAGGGCATTGGGTGCTGCGACAGACATATGCGTTGCTGCAGTGAGCGCGACGGGACCTGTGCAGTCGTGGGGTGCTACCAAGATGCCGTGGGCTTCAGCCAGCGCCGCTATGCGCAGAGCATGCGTGATACCTCCACACCACACTAAATCGACTGTTGCGACATCAATAGCCCGGTCGGCCATGAGTGGGAGGAACCCCGATACGCCAGCTACGGTCTCGCCGGACGCGATCATCGTGCCGGCTGTTCCCGCAGTCTCTCGTAGTGCTGCTAATCCGCGCGGTACGTCGGCACGCACGGGGTCTTCGATCCAGTAGGGGGCGTAGGGCTCAAGCGCCCTCACTATCGCGGAGGCAGCTGGCACACTCCAGAGAGCATGAAGCTCGATCATGACGTCCATTTGGTCGCCGACTGCTTCGCGAATCATTCGGATTGGCGCCAAACCTGCATTCATTTGTGCCGAGGTTATTGAGGTCCCGTGCGAGATCTCGGCGAAGCTATCGAACGGCCAGATCTTCATGCCGGTGATTCCCTCATTGAGCAATTCCTCTGCGAGAGAGCCGGCATCGGTGAGGAAGCGATCGAGATCTTCCCATCGACCGCCAAGGCCTTGTCCGTAGTTCTTCGTTGATTGTCCAGCGCGGCGAACATATTCGGTGCCGGCACACGTGTTGTAGATCCGGATTGATTCACGGGTACGTCCACCCATCAGGTCATGCAGAGGCACTCCTGCTCGTTGACCAGCTAAGTCCCAAAGCGCTACGTCTACGGCCGAACGGG
>JBIHZU010000187.1:0-3798 GCA_044240285.1 Candidatus Nanopelagicales bacterium
GCCCTGAATCATGGCATCGCGAAGACCAGTGCCCAACGCTGCCGAGGGCAGAATTTGTACGGCGGCGGACATGCTGCTGGGAAGTCGATCGGCAGCAACGATCGTGCCGCCGGCGAGCAACAAGATGAGGTAGATGCCGTTAGCGATGGCCAAGGTCGCCTCTGCTCGAAGCACGCCAGCAAGCAGTAGCCCGAGCGAAGCAAAAGCGGCCGTTCCCAAGATGATAAGGACTATTGCCCAACCAATTCCTGTCGCGGACCACCCCAACATCAGCCCCACTCCGATGATCATGGCGAACTGGATTATCTCCACCGCTGCCACTGCGAGGCCTTTCGCAGCGAGAATTTGGGTTCGCGTCAGGGGAGTGGTGCCGAGCAGGGTGAGCGAGCCGTAGCGCCGCTCAAATCCGGTGGCAACTGCCAAGCTAGTGAAGGCCGCGGACATCACGGCAAGGGTCAAAATACCCGGCACGACGATCGCGACTCGGTCGGTTCCGCCGAGATTGACGATCGAACTTAGGGACAGTCCCAGAAGCAGTGCGAGGGGAATGATTAGCGTCAGCAGTAATTGTTCGCCGTTGCGCAATGTCGACTTGAGCTCGTACGAAGCCTGTCGGATAACCCGCCGATAGCTCGGTGCGGCCCCCGGTGCGGGGGTGAAGTCGAGGCTCATTGGCTCACCTCGTGGAACAGGTCTTCCAGAGTGCGCCGACCGCGGACGATGTCGCGAGCAACGACTCCGTGATCACGAGCCCAAGCCAAGATGACGTCATTGGTGTTGTCGGGCAGCGCACCTTCGGCGACGTAACGGCCGGGAGAAATCTCCAAGACAGGTACGCCAATGCTCCGGCTGAGATCTTCAGTCGAGACGTGCAGGCCACTAAGGAACGTCACGCGATCAGCATCAGCGGCACCAAGTTCGCGTGGTGATCCGGACGCGACAACCGCGCCACGTGCAACGATGACGATGTGGTCGGCGAGGCGCTCAGCCTCATCGAATTGATGGGTAGATACAACAACGGTCAGTCCAGCGGCCTTGAGGTCTCCGAGGAGATTCCAGACCAATCCGCGAGCGAGCGGGTCGAGGCCTGATGTGGGCTCATCGAGGATCACCAGTTCGGGGCGACCGACGAGGGCGCAGATGAGTCGCACTCGTTGCTGCTCTCCACCGGACATCCGACGGTAGGCGGTGCGCACGTCAGAGACGCCGAGGCGCTGCGCCAGCAGGGTCACATCGAGCGGGTGCGCGTACATGCCAGCGAGGTGATGGGCGAACTCCACGCCCCGGCTACTGCCTGGTACGCCACCGGATTGGAGCATCACGCCCACTTTTGGGGCGAGGGTGTCTCGGTCCCGGATCGGATTGGCGCCAAGGACCTGAACCACCCCTGACTGGGCGGGGCGAATTCCGGCACAGACTTCCATGGTCGTGGTCTTGCCGGCGCCATTGCGGCCCAGTACAGCCGTGATCTGACCGCTAGGGACCATCAGATGGAGATCTCGGACCGCCGTGACATCGCCGTAGCGCATGGTGAGACCCTGGATTTCGATCGCGGGGTTCCTCACGAATAGCAGTGTACGTGGGCCCCGGTGTTGCGCTCGCAGGGAATTGCGCAACAATAAGGGTATGAAATTAGCCGACGCCCCCGAGCGGGTCGCGCGGTCGCTCCTCTTAGAGGGACCGGCGACCGCCGCAGAGCTCGGCGTTCGGCTAGGAGTCAGCGGCACCGTGGTCCGCCGGCACCTTGACCACCTAGAGACAGATGGGGTCGTAGTCGCGAGCGAGACCCCGCCCTTCGGGCCTCGTCGCGTGCGCGGACGCGGTCGCCCCGCGCGCGTGTATTCACTCACGGATACCGGTCGCGAGGTATTCGAGCAGTCCTACGACGATTTGGCCGCCTCCGCCTTGCGCTACGTGCTAGAGCTCGGGGGAGAAGCAGCGATTGCGACTTTCGCCCAACGGCGGGCCGCTGAATTCGAATCTCGCTACCGAGCCCAAGAGAACGCCACGACCTCTCAACGCGTCGATGCGCTCGCTAGCGCACTGAGCCGAGATGGCTACGCCGCGTCGACTGTCCGAGCCACTGAAGGCTCCGACGGAGTGCAGTTGTGCCAGCATCACTGCCCTGTTTCGCATGTAGCCGCCGAATTCCCACAACTGTGCGAGGCCGAGACAGTGGCATTCGGTCGAATTCTCGGCACCCATGTTCAGCGCCTAGCCACCATTGCACATGGTGATGGCGTATGCACCACTCACGTACCGAATCTCGGTCGTGACGATTCACTCGTTCTCGCGGGAAGGATGTCCAATGACAGCCATTGACGACGATCTTGAAGGCCTTGGTCGCTATCAGTTTGGATGGTCCGACCCCGACAGCGCAGGCACAAACGCTCGCCGCGGCATCAATGAGGACGTGGTGCGTGACATCAGCGCGAAGAAGTCTGAGCCGCAGTGGATGCTCGATTTACGGTTGAAGGGTCTGCGTCTCTTCGAGCGCAAGCCAATGCCCACGTGGGGTTCTCAGCTCGATGGCATCAAGTTCGACACCATCAAGTACTTCGTGCGCTCCACGGAGAAGCAGGCCACGTCCTGGGACGAGCTCCCCGCTGACATTAAGAACACCTACGATCGTTTGGGCATCCCGGAGGCCGAGAAGCAGCGTCTGATCTCTGGTGTGGCGGCTCAGTACGAAAGTGAGGTCGTCTATCACAAGATTCGCGAGGATCTCGAAGAGCAGGGCGTGCTATTCCTCGATACTGACACCGCATTGCGAGAGCATGAGGATGTCTTCCGCGAGAACTTCTGCTCAGTAATCCCCGTGGGCGACAACAAATTTGCTGCGCTTAACACCGCCGTGTGGTCGGGTGGATCTTTCATTTACGTGCCCAAGGGTGTCAAGGTCGATATTCCTCTGCAGGCCTATTTCCGCATTAACACAGAGAACATGGGTCAATTCGAGCGGACTTTGATCATCGTCGACGAGGACGCTTACGTGCATTATGTCGAGGGCTGCACAGCACCCATCTACTCCTCTGACTCCTTGCACTCTGCAGTAGTGGAAATCATCGTGAAGAAGGGTGCCCGCTGCCGATACACGACTATTCAGAACTGGTCCAATAACGTCTACAACCTCGTGACGAAGCGCGCCGTGGCGCATGAGTCGGCCACGATGGAGTGGATCGACGGCAATATTGGTTCAAAGGTGACTATGAAGTACCCGGCGGTGTGGCTAGTGGGGGAGCACGCGAGAGGCGAGACGCTTTCCATCGCCTTCGCAGGTGAAGGTCAGCACCAAGACGCCGGCTCGAAGATGGTGCATGCTGCCCCAAATACGTCGTCATCCATCGTGTCAAAGTCGGTGGCGCGTGGCGGTGGTCGCACTTCGTACCGCGGTCTCGTGCAGATTCTCGAAGGCGCGCATGGGTCGAAGAGCACTGTTCGATGCGACGCACTTCTCGTCGACGATATTTCGCGCAGCGACACCTACCCCTACGTTGACGTTCGCGAAGATGACGTGTCCATGGGGCACGAAGCAACAGTTTCCAAGGTCAGCGCCGACCAGCTGTTCTATCTGATGTCACGCGGCATGAAAGAAGACGAGGCGATGGCCATGATTGTGCGTGGTTTCGTTGAGCCGATTGCCCGTGAATTGCCGATGGAGTACGCCCTCGAACTGAACCGGCTCATCGAGCTCCAGATGGAAGGCTCGGTCGGTTAATGACCATCACGCACACTGATTTTGTAGTACCCACAGGCCGTGAAGAGCAATGGCGGTTTACCCCGCTAGCGAGGCTGCGC
>JBIHZU010000188.1:0-3751 GCA_044240285.1 Candidatus Nanopelagicales bacterium
TTCCATACCCACTTCGACAACCTCTGAGGGATGATCGATGTGCTTCCACGAAAGCTCCGACACGTGCACGAGGCCGTCAACACCGCCGAGATCGACGAAGGCGCCGAAGTTGACGATCGAGGACACGACACCGTTGCGGATCTGGCCCTTAAGCAACTGGTTGAGGAACGTGGTGCGGACTTCGCTCTGGGTCTGCTCGAGCCACGCACGCCGCGAGAGGACAACGTTGTTGCGATTCTTGTCCAGTTCGATGATCTTGGCTTCGAGACGCTTGCCGACGTAAGGCTGCAGATCGCGTACGCGACGCATCTCCACGAGTGAGGCCGGGAGGAAGCCACGCAGACCGATGTCAATGATCAGGCCGCCCTTAACAACTTCGATGACGTCACCCTCGACGACGCCGTCCTCTTCTTTGATGCGCTCGATTGTGCCCCATGCGCGCTCGTACTGTGCGCGCTTCTTGGACAGGATCAGGCGACCTTCCTTGTCCTCCTTGGTGAGCACAAGAGCTTCAATGATGTCCCCTACGGTGACAACTTCATTGGGGTCGATGTCGTGCTTGATCGACAACTCGCGGGAAGGAATGACGCCCTCGGTCTTGTAACCGATGTCGAGAAGCACCTCATCCCGGTCAACCTTGACCACGATGCCTTCGACAATGTCACCATCATTGAAGTACTTGATGGTCAAATCGATCGCGGCGAGGAAGTCATCGCTGCTGCCAATGTCGTTAATGGCAACCTGGGGCGTAAGGGACTCGGTAATGGACGTCATGAGAAGGAATGGGCCAATCGTAGGAAAATAGCCCCAGTCCTTTGTTTCAACCCTTGAACTTAGGCCAAGGTGCGAAACAGCGTGTCTCTACTCGGTCTGAGAGAAACGCAGGCCAAGGGCGCCTTAAAGAATACGCCACCCCTAGCAGGGAGGAGAAACTCGGGTCCGGCTACTCCTTGGCGAGATTGACCGTCGCCGGCGCGCGAGCCGCCTTCCGGCGACCCATAATCGCCAGCACAACCCCCACGATCAGCAAGATGAGCCCGACGATCAACCCGGCGATCGGCACCACGGTGTTCAACAGACCCAGCTGAGCGACCTGTGGCCTAACCACGTCTACGGTCGCCTGCACGTCTTCTGGAGTGCTGGTGATCGTTGCCTTGATCAAGGTCACCTGATCGGTCCCGTCCGGCCCACGAAGGGTCTGCAACTGCTCGGCACTGCCGAGGAGGATGGCACCCGTTATCGGCTCGACCTGAAGCGTGAGGCGGAGGGAGTAGAAGCGCGGAGCTGAGTAGGCGGGGTCCGGGGAGCCGACCAGTGCGCCCGGCACCTGCAATACCCCAGTCTGGGTCGGCTCAACGGTGCCCACGAACTTGTAGGTGGCTACTCCGTCGATCGTGTCTGGGCCGGTGTAGGCCATGTTGATCGTCTTTTTGGTGGACGAGTCGAAATATGGGTAGTCCTGGGCCTGAGTAAACATCGGGAACTTCAACGGAGATATCCCCGAAAAAGTGACCTCATCACCATCGACATTGCCACCGCAGCAGTTGACGAGCTCTGATGTCACACGATTGAAGGCGTAGCGCTCTGTTGAGGCGGTCACAATGACGCCCTGATTGTCTTCGACGCGGGAGAACGAGTCCCAGATTGCGACGTCACCCGCTTTGGCGTCGGGAGTCTGGGAGCCAGCCACATCGCCCTTGGTGTAGCGCGTAACCATGAGCGGAACGTCGGTACGCTCTTTGAGGGTCGCAGGGTCGAAGAGTTTGACGGCCACCCCAGCCTGATGGGTGATCGAGACTCCGCCGTCGCTTTGTCCAGGCGACAGTGGCGCCTTTGCGAGAGCCGGAACGGCATAAAACTTCAGCATGCCAGCAAGAACGATCAAGAGAGCGCCCAGCCCGACACAGATAATCGAGAAGACCTTTGCCATCTTCGCACCGCCTTCTAGACGACTTTTCGCCTTGACCATGGACGCTAGACCATCGGACGCCCATCTGCACGTAGGTTCGCCCTAGCAACTACGAGGCGAAGGGAGCGTTCGTGACAGATCACGGCCGTTTCCCCTTACTCGATGGATATCGGGCCTTAGCAGTCGTTCTGGTGGTGACAACCCACGTCGGCTTCTTTAGCGGTGTCTTACTGATACCTGTAGTAGGTCCGATCATCGCCCGAATGGATTTCGGCGTGACCCTGTTCTTCCTCCTCTCCGGATTCCTGCTCTACCGGCCGTGGGCATTGGCTGCCATGACGGGGGTCAGATCACCCGGCGTGCGCATCTATGCGCTTCGCAGAGGTGGGCGGATTCTGCCTGCCTACTGGGTGATGGCGGCCGTGGTGCTCATTGCTCTTCCGTTTCTGCTTCCGATCGCTCGAGCGGACTGGGCAGACTGGGTTAAGTACCTCGGTCTCGTACACATTTACAGCCCGGATCTACCACTGGCTGGGTTGGGTCAGATCTGGAGTCTTGCCACTGAGCTCGCTTTCTACGCAGCACTCCCCCTCATTGCGTGGGTTGCCGGACGCATCGGGCGTGGCGACGCTAGGCGCAGTTCGCGGAGGCAGTTGACCGTGCTCACGTGCTGCGCGGGGATTGCCGTGGGCTTCAATCTCCTCACTGCCTCGGCCTTTTCCAAAGATCTCCCTGAGGCTGCGACGTGGCTTCCCGCCCACTTGGACTGGTTCGCTGCCGGTATGGCCTTGGCGGTCGTCCACAGCAGGCTGGGGTTGCCCACTCCACCTCGCTGGATGACCGTGGTGCGAAGTTTGGCCAAAGACACACCGACCTGCCTGGTCATCGCGATTGCGTTGTTTGTGCTTTCTTCGACCCCCATTGCCGGTCCGGCGGCCTACGAGGCTTCACATACCCCACAGTCGCTTCTGATTAAGAATGCGCTGTATCTCGCCATTACAGTGGCGTTGTTGCTCCCCGGATTCCTCGGCGGTGCACAGACACATCAATCACTTTGGGGTCGAGTGCTGACACACCCTGTGATTGTCTACGTGGGCGCAGTGTCCTACGGCATCTTCCTGTGGCACATGGCGGTGCTGACCGTGCTGGCAGACGCATTGGGATGGGGAGCGCACTGGGGCACTTTCTTTGTGCTGTGGGCTGGCACCGCGATCATCACCGTGGCCATAGCGACGGTGTCATGGTTTTGGCTTGAACGGCCGGTGCAAAAGTTCACTCATCGCTGGCGTCCACATAACAGCCGATAGGGCGCAGATAGCCCCGCACGTGGCAAGTGTGCCCAAGCCCTGCCAGGTAGCTGTTCCTGCGATGACGACACCGAGCCCGATCACGGCTGTCTGCACTCGGGCACGCCACGTTGGTGGACTCGAAGAAACCACAACCAAGACGAGGAGCGCCGCGAGGCACATCCACACTCCCCCCACCAACAGTGCGGTGATCGACAGCATGACGGGAAGAGCCCACACCGGATTCGGTGCGCGGCTCATTTCCGGCGGCATGTGCATGCGGGCGGGCAGGGCGGCAAGCACGATTAGCACCAGCACTGCGAGGGCACCAGCGAAGAGGCCCCACTCAAACGCCACTTGAGGAGTGAAACTCAGTGTTACTACGCCGGCTACTCCCGCGGGAAGAAGCCACGCTTGTCGCCAACCGTCCACCTGAACGGGAGTGAGGACAACCTCACCGGCGCGAGCTTCCCAGCCACGGTTGAAGTTTTCTGAAGTCTCGAGCATCTGTGGGCCCGAACTCTCCGTCACTTCGACAAGGCGCGAGGTCGAATCC
>JBIHZU010000023.1:0-12878 GCA_044240285.1 Candidatus Nanopelagicales bacterium
GTGTACGCGACTCAATAAAGGGTCAGATTCCGCGGGCGTTCGTCGTGTTGAAGTCGGGGGTTCAGATTGACCCGACAGTTCTCCGTGACGAGGTGGTAGGGCTCGTACGCAACGACATCGGACCAGTGGCTGCGCTGAAATCTGTAATTGTTGTACCGGCACTTCCCAAGACGCGATCTGGCAAGATCCTGCGGCGTTCCATGCGTGCGATCGCGGAAGGCCGTCAGGAGGCCGTCCCGTCCACGATCGAGGATCCGCTCGTTCTTGAGGCACTCGCGCCATTGCTCCAGGAAACTCTCTGTTGAGAAACGCTCTGCTGGGCTCCTGGCCCCGGTAAACTCTTGTCGCATGTCCCTGATCCAAGAGGTTGCCGCTGGTGGCACTGATCCGCAGGGAACTTCGCGGCGTGGCCGATCCCTGGGACTTACGATTGGCGCAAAGTTCCTACGCGCAATCGTCACTTTGCTGTTTGTAATTCTCTTCAACTTTTTCCTGTTTCGCATGCTTCCTGGTGATCCCATTGGTCTCTATGCGCGTGGTCGCAATCAGGACGCCGAGCAGATGCTAGAGCTTCGCAGACTCCTCAATCGCCCGCTGTGGGAACAGTTCATCAACTACATGAGCAATCCATTTTCCAGCGCCATTGATTCAACGCGCTTCTCACGACCGGTCTGGGAGATGGTCGGCGAGCGAGTGTGGCCTACGGTGCTCCTGCTAGGGACCGCGGTCGTGCTGGCCGCGATTATCGGGATTTGGATCGGTACCCGGTCAGGGTGGAAGCCGGGTCGCAGATTTGATCGGGTGTCGACAGGCACAACCCTCACCTTGTACGCAATGCCTGAGTTCTGGCTTGGCATGTTGTTCCTCATGGTCTTCTCGGTCGGCGCCTTCGGTATTCCTGGCTTCTTTCCGGTAGGCGGAATCGTCTCCCCGGGCGTGGATACTTCAACTCCGATTGGGTGGTTGAACGTCCTGTGGCACATGGTGTTGCCTTGCGCCACTTTGACTCTGATCTACCTGGCCGATTACGCACTGGTCATGCGTGCGTCGCTTATTGATGAACGAAAACAGGAATACATAGGTCTCGCAAAGGCAAAGGGGCTCCGGGATTCGGCTGTGCGCAAACGTCACGCTGTGCCCAACGCGCTCCTACCGACTATCACATTGATTTTTTTGTCATTGGGATTTGTGGTCACCGGTGCCATCACCGTCGAGACGGTGTTTTCGTGGCCGGGTCTTGGGCTGCTGAGCTACGAAGCGCTGCGCGGTCCAGATATTCCGCTTTTGCAGGCCATCTTCTTATTGTTTTCCATCGCGGTTATCTGCGCAAACCTTATTGCTGAACTTCTGTACGTTGTGATAGATCCGCGAGTTCGCACATGAGTATTACGATGCAACGTCGTCGAATCGCATTGGCTCGATTCTGGACAAGTTTTCGCCACGATCGGACCGGCATGATCGGTCTCGGCATTCTTGCGGCATTTGTCATCGTCGCTGTCTTGGCACCCATCGTGATCCCGGCAAGCGCTCTGGACGTGACAAAAGCAGATGGGGGACGCTTTCAGCCTCCATCCTTTGCCTACCCGCTCGGAACTGACGATTCGGGTCGCTCCGTGTTGCTGCTGATTGCTTCTGGTGCCCGAATCTCGCTCACGGTCGGTATCGCGGCAACGATCATTTCTATGGTGATCGGCACGACTGTGGGGATCATGGCCGGCCACTTCCGTGGGCCGGGCAGCCACGCGCTGGTCGGCGTCACAGACTGGTTTCTCGTAATTCCGTTTTTGCCGTTAGCGATCGTTCTTGCGACTGTGCTTGGACCAAGTTTGCTGAATTTGATCATCGTCATTGGTATTACTTCGTGGGCAGGAACCGCGCGACTGATTCGAGCTCAGACGTTATCGATTGAAGGCCGTCCCTATCTGGAGCGCGCTAAGGCGTTAGGCGCAGGCAACTGGTTCCAGATGTCTAGGCACGTACTCCCCAACGTCATTCCGCTGGTGCTGGCAAACACCACACTCACAGTGGCTATCGCCATCCTTTCTGAGACGACATTGTCTTTCCTCGGGTTAGGTGATCCGATGGCACCCTCGTGGGGAGCAATTCTCGACGACGCCTTCTCTACGGGGGCTGTCAGTCGAGGGGCGTGGTGGTTCGTCCTCCCACCTGGACTGTGCGTGATCGCAGTGGTCCTGGCCTTCACGTTGGTAGGACGCGCGATGGAACGCATTGTCGACCCTAGGGGACGAGACTGATGTCACTGTTGGAGTTTTGCGACGTGCACGTCGAATACGCGTCTAGCCACGGAATGTTGCCGGCGGTGCGTGGAGTGTCATTGACTGTTGACGCCGGGGAGACGCTGGGTATCGCGGGGGAGTCGGGATGCGGTAAATCTACTTTGGCGGCGACAGTCTTGCGCTTGCTCCCCGAATCCGCTGAAGTGCGGGGCAAGGTTCTGCTAGACGGAGCCGACGTACTCACGATGGGATGGGGCCAACTTCGCATGGTGCGGTGGTCTCAGGCGGCAATCGTCTTCCAAGGTGCACTGCATGCACTCAATCCGGTGAAGCGCGTCCGAGACCAACTCGCCGAGCCGATACGGCTCCACCACACAGTGCCTAGCAGCGAGGTTGGTGCGCGAGTACGAAGTCTCGTGGAGCAGGTGGGCCTCGCGAGTACGGTTGCAAAAGCGTATCCGAATGAGCTTTCTGGTGGACAGCGTCAGCGCGTCATGATCGCCATGGCCTTAGCGTGCGAGCCCGATCTCATCATCGCCGATGAGCCGACAACTGCTTTGGATGTCATGGTTCAGGCACAGGTTCTCAGAGTTCTCACTGGACTCGTACGCGATCTCAACATGGGCATGATCTTGATCAGTCACGATCTGGGCGTTCTGGCAACAACGTGCGATCGCATCGCGGTGATGTATGCGGGGAAAATTATTGAAACCGGCATGGCGCGTGAGGTCTTCGATGCACCCGAGCACCCATACACCCGCGCGTTGGCGACCGCTTTCCCCCGGATCGGGGACCCGTTGGCACGCTTTGCTCCACAAGGCTTACCGGGGGACCCACCTTCTCTTGGAGATATTCCCACCGGCTGCGCATTCCATCCACGTTGTGCCCTCGCGATCGCCAGCTGTAGTGATGCAGCACCACGCGTAGTGGAACTTGGACGACATCGAACAGTTGTCTGTAATTTGGTGGGGCCATGATTGTGTCTGCACGGGACGTAGCCGTTACCTTCGGTCGTCAGACAAGCGCGGTGGATGGGGTAAATCTCGATCTAGCCAAGGGTGAGATTGTCGCCCTAGTTGGCGAATCTGGGTGCGGCAAGACGACGCTTGCGAGGTCATTGCTCGGCTTGGTCCGCCCTTCGCGAGGCTCGATTTCTTTCGAAGGATCGCCTCTTGAATACTCAACCCGGCGTCTGAAGGCCTATCGATCTCAAGTCCAGTTAATTCTGCAAGACCCACTCGGCGCCTTGAACCCTCGGCATACGGTCTACGACGCCGTCGCAGAAGGCATTCGAATCCATGGGATCCCGGGCGATGAGACGCAACTCGTGAGTGCGGCGCTGGCACGAGCTGGACTTCGCCCACCGGAGCAATTCTTCCTACGCTATCCGCACGAGCTATCTGGTGGCCAACGTCAACGTGTAGTGATTGCCGGGGCTCTCATCCTGCAGCCGCGAGTGCTCATTGCCGATGAACCCGTCTCTAGTCTTGATGCATCAGTACGAGGAGAGATCCTGTCACTTCTGCTACGGCTTAGAGAAGAGTTACAACTCACTGTCCTCGTGGTGACACACGACCTCGGTCTAGCGTGGAATATCGCGGATCGAGTGGCAGTGATGTACTTAGGGCGCATCGTCGAGTGTGGGCCGGCTAGCGAGGTACTCACTAATCCGCAACATCCCTATACCAAAGCACTCATGTCCGTAGTTCCGGATGTTTCGCAGAAGGATGCGATCGTTCTTCAAGGCGAGGCGCCAGATGCTTCTCGAATCCCATCCGGTTGCAGATTTCATCCACGATGTCCCATCGCGATTGATCAGTGCCACACTACAATAATGCCTATATTGCCAGCGTCCGAAGGCCATGAAGTGGCCTGCTTGCGGAAGGAACAGCCATGACAGCGTCGTATCGTGTGCTCGTGATTGGTGGAGGAATCACCGGAACGAGCATTTTGTATCATCTGGCGCTTAAGGGATGGACTGATGTAGCGCTGATTGAGCGCACCGAGCTCACGGCCGGTTCCAGCTGGCATGCAGCCGGTGGATTCCATGCGATCAACAACGACGCACACATCGCGGCGTTGCAGAGTTACACGATCTCGATGTACCCCAAGGTGGCCGCAGAGAGCGGAATCGATATTGGGCTCAAGCTTTCCGGCGGAATCGAATTGGCATCTACCCCAGAGCGGATGCGTTGGCTAGAAGCAGAACTTGCTTGGCACGCGATGATGGGGCATGAGGGCGCGCGATTACTTGATCCAGAGGAAATCGTTGATTTGGTGCCGATCGTCAACCCGAAGGGCTTGGCCGGTGGCCTGTTTGACCCTGATGAGGGAAACCTCGATCCAAATGGCGCTGTGTATGCGTACGCGGGGGCAGCACGTAAGCGCGGCGCGACGGTGATCACGCATAATCGCGTACTCGGGATGAAGCGCAACTCAGATGGTTGGCTGGTCGAGACAGAGCAAGGCCCAATACAGGCCGAGCACGTGGTCAACGCAGCAGGAATGTGGGGGCGCAAGGTCGGGCTCATGGCGGGTGTTGATCACCCCGTGACCCCCATCCTGCACCACTACCTGGTCACTGAGGATGTACCGGAAATCATGGCGATTGACTGGGTAATGCCCGCCGTGACTGATCTCGAGGGTTGGACATACCTCCAGCGAGAGCAAAACGGAGCCGTGTTGGGAGTGTATGAATCCAATCCCAACCACTGGCATCCAGAGGGTGCTCCTTGGGACTTTGGGGTCACGCTCCTGCCGCCAGATATCGATCGAATCGCGGCCGAACTCGAAATTGGCTTTGAGCGATTCCCCGCCCTTGCTGAGGTGGGTATCAAGCGCTGGGTGCATGGCGCGTTTGCGATTACTCCGGATGGCAACCCACTCGTGGGGCCCGTTCGCGGGCTGCCCGGATACTGGGCTGCCGCAGGTGTCATGGCGGGTTACTCGCAAGGTGCAGCAGTAGGTCTTGCGATCAGCAACTGGATTGTTGATGGGGACCCCGGTGATGACGTGTACGCCATGGATGTTGCGCGTTTTGGTCCGTGGGCAGCTCGCGATGACTATCTCCTCGCCACCACGTATCAGTTCTATGCGCGTAGGTTTCTCACGACTTACCCGCATGAGCAACTGCCTGCCGGGCGACCGCTACACACAACACCTGCCTACGACGAACTGCGTGCAGCTGGTGGCCAGTACGGCGTGACGTGGGGACTTGAGGTGCCGCAGTTCTTCACTCCGGGGCAACCAGACTTCGTTCATGAACCCTCACTCAACCGCGATAACGCCTTTTCCTTTATCGCAGAGGAGGTGGCGGCCGTACGCACCGATGTCGGTGCCTATGAGACGGGCGTGTATTCACGCTACGAAGTCACCGGGCCAAATGCCGAGTCGTGGCTTGATCACCTGTTAGCGGGACGTCTGCCCAAAGTGGGCCGGATGGGCCTCACTCCCATGCTTCACGACAAGGGCACATTAATGGGGGACTTATCTGTCACTCGTCTGGCTGACGACCGTTTTTGGATCATCGGTTCGTACTACCTGCAGGAATGGCATCTGCGGTGGTTCGAGGAGCACATGACTTCGGGCGTCGAGCTGAAGAACATGTCAGACCAATGGCTAGGGTTTGCTGTGTCGGGCCCGCGCTCGCGCGAGGTCGTTCAGCAGTTGGTAGATATCGATCTGTCCGACGCGGCTTTCAAATTCATGTCGGCTCGGTTGGTGAACAACGGGCGCATGCTGGTGTCACGTATGTCGCTGGCTGGCGAACTTGGCTATGAACTCACCGTGCCGGCTGAGGAGCAGGCTGAATTGTGGCGGTCTCTCGCAAATCTTCACGTGCGTCCCATCGGTGATCGGGCTATCGACTCGCTGCGTCTCGAAAAGGGTTTCGGAATTTGGTCTGCCGAATTCACTCAGGGCTACACACCGGGCGAGACAGGGCTTGATCGTTTCATCGCTTGGGAGAAGGGCGATTTCATCGGTAAAGAGGCAGCTTTGCGCGAGCGTGAGCAGGGCTCGGCGCGTGAACTGGTCACTTTGTCTCTGGGCGACTGTGATGCCGATGCTGTGGGCGACGAGCCGGTGTGGTCTGGTCACAAGGTCGTCGGTTTGATCACGTCGGGCGCTTATGGTCATCATGTGGGAGCGAGTTTGGCCATGGCGCTTATTGATCGAGAGGCGCTCGCTAGTGGTGAGCCGCTTGAGGTGTCAGTTGTAGGGCGGCGCCGCCCTGCAGTGGCGCTAGTGGAACCTGCCTACGATCCAAGTGGCTCAAGAATGCGTGGGTGAGTTTCGCTCGAGGCAGGTCTATTCCCTAGATGTATCGGCGCACAAGGTCGGCGATGAACGGGTTAAGGATGTCCTGAGTGTGTCCGTAAATGGAGCAATGCCCCATGCCTTCAAAGAGATGAAACTCAGCGCCAGGAGCGAGTGCAGCGACCTCTTCGCCATCTTGCGGCACAGCCTGAACATCTTGATCGAAAGCGATCACGTGCATGGGCACGGTGCAAGATGTGAGAGATTCTCGTTGATCGAAGAGTACGCACGGCTCCCACTGGGCTATTAGGGAATCCTCGGCGGTGTCGGTCTCGTAGTACTCGAGTAATTCGTCTCGGAGTTTTGGCCACAATTCACGATCGCCTAGGACCCGTGCTGGGTAGTACATCGCCGCGTAATGGATTACGGCCATCATGCCGTCGAGTCTGTTGCCTGCCCGACGCCACTCAATCTCTGCCATTTGGTAGTCCCAAGTCCAGCCCTTGCTTACGGCTCCGGTGCCCATTGGGATTGCACACGCTAAGAGCTCGGGGTAGTCAATCGCAACTTGTTGCACGATGCCACCACCGAATGACAGCCCGACGAGTGCCACAGGACCGGAACACACTTCGCGGATGAGATCAGCGGTGTCCCGTGCGAAATCTTCAATGGTCCATGGCGAAGGGTGGTCCGTCGTGGTGTGGCCGACGCCTCTACAGTCGTAGGTCGTATTACGAAAGTTCTCCCGGAAGTAGGGAATCTGGTAGCCGTCCCAGGAGTTGATCGTCCCCCCGGCGCCAGAGACCCAGACGATCTCTGGCCCATCCCCGACCTGCCTGTAATGGATTCGGGCTTGTGATCCGTCGATGAACCCCACCGGGCTACTCCCGATCTCCCGAGGTTGACCTCCGACGCTGGAGGACGATGACTACGACGAGTACGGTCAAAATGATGACGACCGCAACGATCAGGATCGGAATCCACGGTGCGGAAGAACCTGTTGTGGGCGTGGGCGTCGGCGTAGCGGACGGACTACCGGGCGCAGGCGTGGCGCTCGGGGAGGCATCGCTGACGGGAGCCACATTGAAATACGACCACGTTCCCCATTGGTAAATCAGCGTGCCATTGTCGCTTGGTTGCGACACCCAACCGGTGAATCGGTCGTTTCGGTAGGCCTGAAGTCCATTGGCGTAGTAGGTAATCATGTAGGGCGCATCGTCGTAGATCATCTGCTGCATCTGCGTGACAATGGCCTGTCGCTTCGCGAAATCCGTCTCCTGCGCTTGTTGGGCAAAAAGCTCATCGTAGGCAGGATTGCAGTAGAAGGAGTCCGACAAGTTCGCGTAGATAGTTCCGCCGTCTTCATAGGAACGGCTGGAACATGTGAACGTGGAAAGAATGTAATTCGGATCGGGCTCAATGCCCCACGCCCACTCGAACATATCGAAGTTGCCCTGTCCGACAATCTCGTAGAGAGCGTCCTCAGACACACCCTTGGGGAGCACCTCAACCCCGATGTCGGCGAGGTAGCTCTGGACGAATTGCGCAGACTTCTTCGAAGCTTCACTGTCGGTGCGCCACAACAGACGGAAACTCAGACGGTTGCCTTGCGCGTCGGCTCGAATGCCGTCAGCGCCTGCAGGGTATCCCGCCGCATCCAAGATCGACTTGGCTTTCGCTGGATCATAGGTATAGGGCACGCTTGGCTCGAGATGCCACTGAGGATAGAGCGGTGGAACTATTGTGTTGCCAGCCGTCCCTTGGCCACCGAGGACTTTGTCGACAATGGCCGCTCGATCAATTGCCCAATTGAGGGCTTGGCGAATGGACTTCTCTTTGAGTAAGGGGTTTCCGTCGCCAATGGGCTTCCCGTCTTCGAGTGCCGCTCCGGTATTGAAGCCAATTTCGCTGAAACTTGCGGGAGTGGCCGAGATGGTGGTGATCTCCGGAATGCCTTGGAGTGACTCGTAGACACCCAGGTCGAGACCATTGGCGAAGTCGATTTCACCGGCCTTGAGAGCTTGACCGAGTGCGTCAGGGTTATTGAAGACCTTGAAGACGATTTCCTTCACCGATCGGTCTCCGCCGTACCAGTAGGGATTGGCTTGGAGGCGTGTGAATTGCCCCGGACGCCGTTCGATCATGGTGTAGGGGCCAGAGCCCACGGTGGGTGACTCAGGGGTGCCGATATTCTCGTACTTGCGAACCGCCTTACCGTCAATGGATTCCCAAATGTGCTTGGGCAAGATGAAGACGAAGAGGTGATCCATGATCGGGCTCGGCCTGGAGACCTCGATGCGTACGGTCAGTTCATCCAGAGCTTCGGCCTTGACCATGCTCTCGGTATGGGACCCGAAATTGGTCTTCTCGTACTTGCCGTTGATGATTCGATTAAAGGTGTAGGCAACATCTTCGGCCGTGAGAGCGACTCCGTCACTCCACTTCATCCCACTGCGCAACTTATAGGTCCAGAACTTATTGTCTGCGGACTCTTCCCATGATTCGGCAAGACCCGGAACGATGGAAAAATCCGCAGCTGCGTATTGGGTGAGTGTCGGGTACTGGAGAGTGAAAATCTCATAGGACAACGAGGACAATCCAGTGAACGGGTTGGCCGAGTCAAGGTCGTCGGTTATCCCGATCGTAAGGATCTGACTATCGTCCACTGCCGAACTCAGAGCTGGTGTAGCTGCCGCTTGAGTTGCCGCAGGAAACAGCACAGTGACTAGGGCGATCGTGGCTATGAGACTTTTGCGCATCGTGACATCCTCAGGCCGGTAGGTGATTCCACCTGTTCTATCACGTGCTCTGGCGTTTTACTACAGGAACAGACACCCCCGACACCCCCGATTTCACCCCATGGGCCAAAGCCCTGTCAGCGAAAGGCTGAGATCCCCGTGAGGGCTTGGCCGATGACTAAGGTGTGCATCTCATTGGTGCCCTCGTAGGTGAACACCGACTCAAGATTGTTCATGTGGCGGATGATCGGGTACTCGAGGGAGATGCCATTGCCGCCGAGGATGCTGCGACATTCTCGGGCGATGGCGAGTGACTCACGGGCATTATTGAGTTTGCCAAGACTGATTTGCTCAGATGTGACTCGATGTTCGTCCTTAAGCCGGCCCAAGTGCAGGGCAAGGAGCATGCCTTTGCCGAGTTCGAGAGCCATGTCGACGAGCTTCTTCTGAGTTAACTGGAACCCCGCAATAGGTCGATCGAATTGTTCCCGATTGATCGCGTAGGCGGTTGCCGTCTCGAGGCAATCTCGAGCCGCGCCCAGAGCACCGAATGCGATTCCGAATCGTGCCTCGTTCAAGCAGGAGAGTGGGCCCTTCAGTCCTCGTACTCCAGGCAACATCGCATCATCAGGCAACCGCATGCTGGTGAACACAAGTTCGGAGGTGATGGAGGCGCGCAATGACATCTTCTTGTGGATGAGATTGGCGTGGAACCCGGGCGTAGTTGTAGGCACGACAAATCCGCGAATGCCATCGTCTGTCTGCGCCCAGACGATTGCGACATCAGCCACGCTGCCATTCGTGATCCAGATTTTCGAACCGTCAATGACCCAGTCCGTCCCATCGCGTCGAGCAGTGGTGCGCATGCCGGAAGGATTTGAGCCAAAATCTGCCTCGGTGAGCCCGAAGCAACCGATCGCTTCGCCGGTCGCCATCCGGGGCAACCACTCGAGCCGATGCTCCTCTGAACCAAAGGCGTGAATGGCGTACATCGCCAAAGAGCCCTGCACGCTCATGAGACTGCGCAGGCCGGAGTCGCCCGCTTCGATTTCGAGTGCAGCAAGTCCATAGGCGACGGCCGAAGTGCCTGAGCAGCCGTAACCCTCCAGGTGCATGCCCAACATGCCCAGCTTGCCGAGTTCGAGTGCAAGTTCGCGAGCGGGCAGGGTTCCTTCTTCAAACCAGTCGGCCACATAGGGGCGAATCTGGTCATTGACGAAATTACGCACGACACCTTGAATCGCCCGCTCTTCCTCGCTGAGAAGGTGATCAATGGCGAAGAGCGAGAATACGTCCTGCACCTGCATGGTCATGGCGACCTCCCATTGAAGACTAGCAACCTCAGCTGCCGAGAAAGCGTGACATCACAGCGGCCGCTCGTGAAGGTCGGCCCGTGTTCCGTTCTGAAACATCAGCTCGCGTCATGACTGTTCGGCCAGCATTTGTGGCAAGCCACCGCAACGGTTCGGGCTCCCACTTGGGAGAACGATGGCCGACCCACGGCAGCTCGGTGAGGGGGGTGGTGCGACCGGTAATGAGATCGGCCAAGGTGCGTCCGGCAAGATTGGATGTTCCGACGCCGTCACCCACATAACCACCTGCCCATGCCATGCCATTGGAGTCCAGGCCACACGACGCGAACCAGTCTCGCGGTATTCCGAGAGGACCACCCCACGTGTGCGTGACAGCAACATCGTTGAGTGCGGGGAAGAGTTCGACGAGTGCTTGCCAAATCGCCGCATGCGTCGCGGGATCTCGGTCGAATGAGTTTTCGATGCGCGAACCAAAGTGATAAGGCGCGCCTCGTCCGCCAAAGGCGATGCGGCCATCAGCCGTGCGCTGCCCGTAGATGACCAGATGTCGCCCATCGGAAAAGGTTTCGCGCTCGCCAATACCGATCTGGTTCCACAGTGTTTCGGGGAGTGGTTCGGTGGCAAGCATCAGCGAATAGATGGGTATGAGATTGCGGCGATAACCGTTGATGTTGCCGGTGTAGCCTTCGGTTGCTCGAACGACATAGGGTGCGCGTACTACGCCGCGAGTTGTGCGGACAGTGCCTGGTTCAATCGATCGTGCTTCAGTGCCTTCGTAAATCGTCGCCCCCATCCGCTCGACAACGTCGGCGAGACCACGCACAAGTTTGGCGGGCTGAATTGCGGCGCAATGTGGGGTGTAGAGACCGCCGAGAACGTCAGTCGCCCCCACTCGTTCACTCGCTTCGTCGCCACCCAACCACGTGGTATCTGTAAACCCCCAGTCGTGGTCGTCTGCGACCTCCGCTCGCAGACGCTTCTGTTGCAATGCCGTCCGAGCGAGCATCAGAGTCCCACCCTTAGCCCAGTCGATGTCGAGACCTTCCGCCGCAGCCACAGCTCCCACCTCATCGACGGTGGCATTCATTGCTTGCCGCATTGCTATAGCGGCCGCACGCGACGATTGACGAGCAATCGCAGTGAGGCTTGCGGGGAACAACGCGGAGCACCAGCCGCCATTGCGACCGCTGGCCCCAAACCCCGCAACCTCCTTCTCCACTATGGCGATGTTCAGATCAGGACGACTGCGGAGCAGGTAATAGGCGGTCCATAACCCGGTGTATCCGGCACCAACAATGGCGACGTCTGCACGCAGATCACCTCCGAGAGCTGGCCGTTGTGTAGTCGCAGGGAGACTGTCCCACCAGAAGGAGATGCGCTTGGGGTCGATCATCGGCTCATTTTCCGCACATGTTCGGGAACGTCAATGTCAGGGTCAAGGTCTGCCATGGGAACCGGCTCTCCGAAAGACTCTCGAATGGGTAGCACCCCAGCCCATACGGGCCAGTTGTGATCCTCGACAGGCTCATCCGAACCACCGGTACGGATCTTCACACTGCATTCATCCAGTGCTAGCGACAGCACCAGCGTGGCCGCGAGTTCCTTACGTGTGACGGGACGAAGCGAATCCCAGCGACCGGGGAGTAGATGATCTGTGATCACACGGAGGGCGTCTGTCTTGTCTGAGTCGGGGACGACGCTACAACTCCCAAGAACCATCACACTTCGATAATTCATGCTCGATTCGAAGGCGCTGCGCGCAAGAACAAGTCCGTCAAGCAAAGTCACCGTGAGACAGGTGGGTTGCCCCTCGGCGAGTGTCGTAAACAGGCGCGAGCCACTCGAGCCATGAAAGAGGACCCGCGCTCCACTTCTGGCACAGGCGACTGGAACAACGTAGGGGAGTCCGCCATCGAGCACCGAAACATGAGCAACAAGTCCGGCGTCAAGAACGTCGTATAGCGTCTGCTGCTCAGTTATCGCGAGTTCGGGAAGACGACGAATCCTGGTGCGATCCGTAGACCCAGGGTCTGGCATGACTAAAGAATGGCCCAGGCGCGCGTGAGCACGTCACGCAGGATCTGTTCCATTGCGTCGAAGTGAGACTGGTCCATCGTGAGAGTGGGCGCGAGCTGAATGACCGGATCGCCGCGGTCATCGGCCCGACAGTAGAGACCCGCTTCGAAGAGTTCCTTCGACAAGAACCCGCGAAGCAGGCGTTCTGCCTCGTCGTCGTTGAACGTCTCTTTCGTGATCTTGTCCTTGACGAGTTCGATGCCGTAGAAGTAGCCCATGCCACGCACGTCACCGACGATTGGGAGGTCGTGCAGTTT
>JBIHZU010000024.1:0-12864 GCA_044240285.1 Candidatus Nanopelagicales bacterium
CCATTATGGGCAACGACCACAGTGCTCACATGATGGAGCCGGGCCATACCTGGCTGAACCCAGTCGGGAAGCTCCTCAAGGTCACTGGCGACGGGTTCGCGTTGGTCAAATCCGCCGGACTCAGTCGGAATCAGACTGCCTGCTTCTTGAGTCGGCGCCGCTCGCGTTCTGACAGACCGCCCCAGATTCCGAAGCGCTCATCGTTGGACAGTGCGTACTCAAGACAGTCGGATCGCACCTCGCACGACAGACAGACTCTCTTGGCCTCGCGGGTGCTGCCGCCCTTTTCCGGGAAGAAGGCTTCCGGATCGGTCTGGGCACACAGCGCCTTTTCCTGCCACGCGAGCTCTTCCACGTCGGAGAGCGGTAGCGGAAGCATCTCACCCACCGTGGAACCTCCTAAAGACGAATTGCCGGACACAACCAGATAACTAAATCACAACGATGTTATTACAGGGCGTGCACCCCTGCTACGTCAAGTCCCAGTCGGGAATTGGTGGGCAAAACTTCCACAGAATCGGTCAATCGGCCATAGAGCGTCGTCCGCTGAAGGGGCGTTCGCCCGAGGGACTCAGCAAGAGCGCGCAGGTCATTGACCGTTTTGGCAGAGCCGTTCTCTGACCCCGCCATGCGGCTTATGGTCTCCTCCATCAAGGTCCCGCCGAGGTCATCTGCCCCTCCGGAAAGCATGGCCCGACAGCCTTCATCTCCCAGCTTGACCCACGAGCACTGGATATGGTCGATAGCCCCGTGCAACATGACTCGAGCCATCGCGTGAACCGCGAGGTTGTCACGCGGGGTCGGCCCGGGCCTCGCAACACCCGCCAAGTAGACGGGCGCGTTGGTATGGATGAAGGGCAGCGGCACGAATTCGGTGAATCCTCCTGTGCGCATCTGGATCTGGCGGAGAAGACGTACGTGAGCAACCCAATGACCAGGATGGTCGACGTGGCCGTACATCATCGTGGATGTAGACCGAATGCCGAGCTCATGCGCCGTAGTCACAACTTCGATCCACGCTTCAGTGGGAAGTTTCCCCTTGGTGAGGATCCAGCGAACCTCATCGTCAAGAATTTCCGCCGCGGTCCCCGGGATCGAATCGAGTCCGGCTTCGCGCGCTGTCTGAAGCCAATCGCGTATGGACAGCCCAGACTTCGACGCCCCATTGACGACTTCCATCGGGCTGAATGCATGCAAGTGAATCTCAGGAACAGCCTCCTTGACGGCACGTGCGAGATCAAAGTAGGCCGTACCCGGCAGATCGGGATGGATGCCTCCCTGCATGCAAATCTCAGTAGCTCCCACAGCGGCCGCTTCGCGCACTCGATGGCGTACTTCGTCCAGGTCCAGCGTGAACGCGTCGACGTCCGTGCGTCGCTGAGCAAAGGCACAGAACCGGCATCCGGTGTAGCAGACATTGGTGAAGTTGATATTGCGATTGACAACGTAGGTGACTACATCACCGACCACTTCACGACGTAATTCATTGGCGAGATCTGCTAGCGCAGTAAGCCCGGCGCCATCGGCGGACATCAGTGCCACCGCCAGATCGTGATTGGCCTCCAGAGCGAGCGCTCCAGGATCCTTCTCGGCGAGCGAGAGCGCACGCACCACATCGGAATCCAACCGCTCTGGTGCCGATGCCCAACCCGACGTACGTTCGCGCAATTCCGACCAGTCGCCATAGACCTCGTCAAAGTCACTTCGACGGTCGCCCGTCCGCCCGATCGAATCCACCTCTACGTGAAGTTCGGTACGCCCTCCGCCGTGCTGCGCCGCGAAAGCGGCATAGACACCCTGGCGAGCCTCGTCATCCGGCTCCTGCCAGGCAATGCCCACCACAGCAGCGTGATGATTGGCAAGCCCGATCTCGTCCCGCAGAGCATTGACGTGTGGAAGGACCCGAGCGTCGATCCAGGGGTCGGGGCGCAGGACATATTCGGGGTGCGCGGTGAGCCGCTCGCGCAAGGAGAAACCTGCATCAGCCGTGAGTTGCGCGAGTGCGTCGATCTGCGGCCAAGGTCGTTCGGGATTGACGTGGTCGGGGGTGAGCGGACTCACGCCGCCCCAGTCGTCTACGCCCGCGCGTAGCAGTCGAGTGAGCGCAGCGGGTTCGGTGAGATTAGGGGGTGCCTGCAGCCGCATGCGTGAGCCGAGCACCACTCGAGCGGTAGCCAGAGTGGCGAGGTATTCCTCATCCTCAAGATCGGCCACGTCACGCATGGCCGTGTCGGGCTTGGATCGGAAATTTTGCACGATCACTTCCTGCAGGTGGCCATGTCTGCGGTGAACCGCTCGTAATTCCAAAAGCGCATCTGCACGCTCATCTGGTGTTTCACCAATGCCTACCAAGATGCCGGACGTGAAAGGAATCGCCAGCCTGCCGGCATCTTCTAGCACGCGAAGTCGGACTTTAGGTTCCTTGTCGGGGCTGCCGAAATGTGGCCCACCAGGTTCAGACCAGAGTCGCTCAGACGTAGTTTCCAGCATCATTCCCATGCTGGGAGCCACCGGCTTGAGCCGCTGCATTTCTTGCCACGACATCACGCCAGGGTTGAGGTGCGGAAGCAAGCCCGTCTCTTCCAAAACGCGAATTGCCATAGCGCGTACGTAGGCCAGCGTGTCGTCGAAGCCATGCTCGTCAAGCCATTCGCGTGCTACCGGCCAGCGCTCCTCTGGACGATCGCCCAGTGTGAAAAGAGCTTCCTTGCAGCCCAACGCCGCGCCCTCACGCGCTATCCGAAGAACTTCATCGGGTTCCAAAAACGCAGACTCGACTCGTCCAGGAACTGTCGCGAAGGTGCAGTAGTGGCAACGATCACGGCACAGTCGCGTCAGCGGAATGAAAACCTTGCGAGAGTAAGTAATGATGCCCGGCCGCCCCGCAGCAGCAAGTCCCTGATCGCGAATGCGCGTGGCGACCTCGAGCAGGCGATCCAGCTCAGCACCTCGGCAATGCAACAGGGCAGTGATCTCATCCCGATCAAGCGCGACCCCACGCTCGGCCCGGCCGAGGGCGCGATCTACCTGCCGCTGATTAACTGACTCCACCCGGTCACTCTACGACCCCAGCAATGGCAGGATGCCCCCATGCGAATCACGGCACTTGCAGGTGGCGTCGGCGGCGCCCGTTTCCTCCGCGGCTTGCTGCACGGCATGGCCACCGGAATGGTGCCCCAAGGCGACGTTAGCGTCATCGGAAACACCGGCGACGACATCTGGGTTCACGGTTTACGTGTGTGCCCGGACCTTGACACCGTGATGTACACACTTGGTGGCGGGATTAGCGAGGAGCGCGGCTGGGGTCGCGAGGCGGAGACTTTTACGGCCAAGGACGAACTAGCCGAGTACGGGGTCGAACCTACTTGGTTTGGCCTCGGCGATCGCGACATCGCAACTCACCTAGTCCGTACCCAGTTACTCAATTCGGGTTACGCACTCTCAGACGTCACCGCTGCGCTGTGCACACGCTGGCAGCCCGGAGTGACTTTGCTCCCGATGAGCGATCAGCGAGCCGAAACACATGTGATTGTCGATGACCCTTCGGGGGCTTGCGATGATCTTGGTAATCCCATGCAAATCGCGATTCATTTCCAGGAATGGTGGATTCGCTGGCGGGCCTCAATCCCAGCGCATGGATTCACTGTTATCGGCATGGAGGATGCACGACCTGCACCTGGCGTTCTTGAGGCGATCGAGTCGGCTGACCTGATTCTCTTCCCGCCTTCTAACCCAGTCGTCTCGATTGGAACGATCCTTCAGGTTTTCGGTATGCGCGAGGCGATCACGCGCGCAACTGCGCCTGTGATCGGTGTCTCCCCCATCATCGGGGGACATCCGGTCCGCGGCATGGCTGACGCGTGCTTGCGCGCGATCGGTATTGAGACGACGGCGGAGGCAGTTGCCCGTCACTACGGCTCAGATTTGCTTGATGGATGGCTCGTAGATACCTCCGATTCCGAGATTGTCTCGGTGGTCGAGTCACTGGGAATTGGATGCGTTGCAGTACCACTCCTGATGAGTGACCTTGACGCAACAGCAGCAATGGCCGCTAGAGCCATAGATCTCGCGAACCTCACTCGCGCATGACTCTGCAAGTCGTGGGCATCTCCGGCCTTCCACGTATCTGTGCTGACGATGACTTGGCAGCGCTCTGCGCAGCACAATTCCCGACTACAACCTGGGCAGACGGCACGACCGGCCTTCGCGACGGCGACATTCTTGTCATAACGAGCAAGATCGTGAGCAAAGCCGAGGGCCGCGTGATTTCTGGCTCAGATCGTGAAGCTGCGATCACCAATGAGTCGGTGCGCGTCGTAGCGACCAAGCACACACCACGGGGCATCACTCGCATAGTGGAAACACGACATGGGCTGATCATGGCCGCAGCAGGTGTCGACGCGAGCAACACCGAACAAGATACGGTCGTCCTGCTTCCTGTGGATCCTGATCATTCGGCTCGCGAACTGCGGCGTGCGCTTCAAGACTCGAGTGGGCTTCGTCTCGGCGTGATCATTACAGACACGATGGGCCGGGCCTGGCGTGAAGGTGTGACAGATGCAGCAATCGGCTGTGCGGGAATACGCCCTCTTGAAGACCATCGTGGACGCATAGATTCGTTTGGTCATCCGCTAGAGATGACTATCGTTGCGATCGCTGACGAAATCGCTGCTGCTTCGGACCTCGTCAAAGGCAAAGACTCCGGCATGCCCGTGGCGGTAGTACGTGGGATGCAGGCGTGGACTAGCGAAGCAGATGGGCCCGGTGCTCGGTCTCTCATTCGGTCCAATAACGAAGATCTCTTCTGGCTGGGCACTGCCGAGGCTATGGAAGTCGGCGCTCAGACGGCCATCGAAAAGCGTCGCACTGTCCGCCGTTTCAGTGAGAGAGCAGTCGAAGACATCCACATCGAAGCGGCGGTCGCTCAAGCGATAACGTCTCCAGCGCCCCATCACACACAGCCGTGGCGTTTCTTGCGCATACACAATGAGAAACGTCCTAGTGTGCTTGATGCTATGCGTGCGCAATGGGAGCGCGATCTACGTGAACTTGACGGGTATTCGGATGAATCCGTTGCCAAGCGATTGGCTCGTGGAGATCTCCTGCGCTCAGCGCCAGTGCTGCTGATGCCATTTGTTTCACTTGACCATGCACATACGTACCCAGATATACGCAGGTCTTCATCGGAGCGCGACATGTTCATCGCCGCGGGCGGAGCGGCCGTGCAATCACTCCTAGTTGCACTCGCCGCACATGGCCTTGGTTCAGCATGGATCTCTTCGTCGATGTTCTGCTCTGACGTGGTGCGCGAGACCCTTTCACTCCCTTCCACCTGGCAACCACTTGGGGCGGTGGCAGTGGGATATGCCGCCAGCGAGAGTGAACCGCGTCAAGCACTCAACGTGTCCGATTTCCTGCTGTAAGTTCGTTTGCTTAGCGGTCGGAACTAAATCGGACCGAGAGGTCGGCCAGTCTCGCATCCGGCCACACGCGGGCACCTTCTCGAAGCTCATTGAAGGCTCCAACCACCGCGCGGGGCCCTACGACAACTCCGTGGAGACTGGCTCCACTGGAGACGTGGGCGCCATCTGCAATGACACTGCCGTAGACCTTTGCCCCGGCAGCGATGAATGCATTGGCCATGATCACCGAACCAGCCACAACGGCACCGGACTCGACAACGGCACCGGCCGCCACAACCGAGCCATGCGAAACAACAGCGCCCTCTCCCACACGTGCGCCCGCGAGCACCAGACTCTCGCCAATCGGACCGGGAAGAGCAGGCGAAGGAGCAACGCCCAGCACAAGGTCGCAGGATCCGCGCACAAAATCCATCGGCGTGCCGAGATCGAGCCAGTACCCATCATCCACGTGACCCGCGACGCGAGCGCCATCTGCGATCAGAGTGGGGAATACCTCGCGTTCGACTGACACTACGCGGCCAGCGGGAATGTGATCGATCACCGAACGCCGGAAGACGTACGCTCCAGCGTTGATCTGATTGGTGACGATCTCTTCAGGACTGGTTGGCTTTTCCAAAAATCCGGTCACCCAACCTTGAGCGTTGGTCGGTACCAGCCCGTATGGACGTGGGTCTTGCACTCGAGTGAGATACAAAGTCACAGCACAATCGTCGGACGTATGACGGTGTACAAGCCCACGCAGGTCTACGCCCGATAGGACATCGCCGTTGAAGATCAATACCGGATCATCGGGTCCGCTGTGCAAATAGTCCGCAACGTTGCGAATGGCCCCGCCTGTACCGAGCGGCTCATCCTCGGTGACATACACAAGTTCGACTCCGAATCGGGCACCATCTCCGAAATACTCTTCGAAGACCTCAGCGCGATACGAGGTACCGAGGACGATCCGGGTGACACCGGCCTCCCGTGCTCGCGCAATTTGATGCTCAGTCACCGGGACTCCGGCGACCGGCAGCATGGGCTTGGGAGTCTCCATGGTCAGGGGCCGCAGGCGGGTCCCTTGCCCGCCCACGAGCAGCACGGCTTCAGTCACATTGCCACTGTGCCATACGCGGGCCTCCTCTCCGCGCTAACGTCCGGCGTGTGGGTTTAAGCGACGACCGCATTGTGACTCCATACGCCGCCATGCACCGTGGCGGCGACCGGAGCCAACCCTTCATTACTTGGTATGAGGACACGCACGGCTACCGAGTCGAGTTGTCCCGCGCGACCCTGCTCAACGGTGTTGCGAAGTGCGCTGGCCTTCTCCGGGACGAGTACGACATCCAGCCTGGCGATACCGTGGCATTGCACCTGCCGATGCATTGGCAGCGCGCAGTCTGGTTGGGTGCCTGCTGGTCGGTTCGCGCTATCGCAGCTCCTGATTACGCAGGAAAGGCAGAACTCGCGATCGTGGGCCAGGGAACTACATCCTCTGAGCTTGCGCTCGAAGTACTAGAGGTCGACTTGAGCCCGCTCGCCCTACCAGCGCGGAATCAACCGGACATTTTCGCGCCCATCAGTACACCTGCACTCACTGATCTGGCCATGCTTCTGGCCGATGGAACAGTGCTCGATGCAGGCGAGGTCATGTCGGTTGCGCAGGTACTCGCAGATGCGTGGCGGTTGGGCAAGGGCGGGCGACTTTTGGCAGTCGATCCGGTGTCTGACGCGCACACGGGATTAGCAATGGCTGCAGGTTGGCTCGCAGCACTTGCCGTTCCGCTTGTCGTTGAGGGTTCGGTCGTTATCGTGGCACACGAAGATCCCGCCCTGCGCACGTCGCGCATGGAAATTGAGCACGTCAGCGCCGTCTCTAAAGAACAGTAACTGTTCGAATTGGACTCGTTGCGATGACTGTGGAGCCGCTCAATACGACGACACGCCACGAGTAGGTGTCACCACTAGAGGTGATTGCTCCAATGGTGAATGAGTAGTTGCCGTCTGCATCCGTCGTTGAGCTGGCGCGATCAGTCCAGTTGGTCGCGCCTTGGTAACGCACCTGCCGAATCACAGTGAGCCCAGCCCCTTGCGGAGCAACCTGCCCAACCAAGGCCACGTCATTACCTTCTTGTGGAGCGGCAGGTGACACTTCAAGAGTTACCTCGCGCACTACCGGCGGCGTGGGCGTACCACCGGTCACGCCCCGCACCCTGGTGATGTACGCAGAGCGGAGACCAAAGTGGGAGCGAAGTTCAATTCCCGCGATTCGTGCCGTCGAACCATCCCGTGCACTCGCTGTGAATATCTTCGGCGCTCCTGAATCAAAGCGTGAGGTCACCCGAACCCGCATCACCTCGGGCAGGCCAAACAACGCTGCCATATCCGCCTGCGAGACGGTGACGGACCAGGAGCGATAGGGGTTCTCTGGTGCCTTCAGACTCCACGCGTCATCCACGCTCACTGCCCATGGAGTCGCACCGCCCCACACATCACCTGCAGACATAGTTCGCCCACCGGTAGAAGCGGTATAGAACGCCGGAATCACTTCTCCCTGATAAAGAACTACTCTTCCTTGCGTGTCGCCTACTTCGGTGGATTCGACGGCTTTGGCCCAGTTCGCGCCACCCACACCTTCCACGACCTCAACACCACGATAGGTCTGGTCGAAGTACGGGGCATCGCCGTCATTGAGGTGGCAACGACAATCTGCTCGAGTACCTTTCGAATAGGCATATAGAGCATAGGAACGCGAGGCAATTACCTGAGCACGCAAGGCAGCCTGCGGCCACGTCGGGACAACTTCTGCGATTCCGAGCAAGTAATCGCGATGGAGGTTAACGATGTTTACAACAGTGAGACTCGGAGTTGCCCCTGAGGCGGCCGAAATCTCGATTGCGCCGTGTGCGTAGCGGCCTCCCGTCGTCAGATCCTGTCCTGGACCAACCACGTTAACGACACCATCACTAGGTGTGAGAGTCACCTTGAGCGCGGAGCCTAGAGACGTGACCCCTGCGGTAGTCCGTAGTAGGGCCCGGACTTTCCCATCGACAATTTTGGTGTTGACGACAGCTCCAGCGGGAATGCGCAACACGCGCGAGCCGATGTTCAATGACGAAACCGCATCGCCTTCCATCGTCAACCGCACGACAGCGGCTTGAGTCATCAACCCCACACGAAGATCCACGTTGTCGTCAACAGTCGCCACAGTTGTGCCGGTGTAGTAATGCTTGAGAATACGGTCGACCGCCCAGCCCTCGCGAGCCATCGAAAGCGCACCCCACTGAGACAGCCCAACGCCGTGTCCGTAGCCCGTGCCGTTGATGGAGAATGCATCAGGGGGTGCACAAGGATCCACTGGCGAAGTTGCCGTCGACGCAATGACTCCAAATCCGGTCCATGGCAGAGGGTCATCGGTTCCGCTGTTTCCCGCTAATTCGAATCGGTACGTACCTGGCGGAACTGGCTTACCGGCTTCATCATTGCCGTCCCATGCCGCCGAGAGAATCGATCCGCCCACGGCACTTCCGGTAAGTGTGTTCACTAGATCCCCGCAAGCAGACAGAATCCTCAGCGTCCACGTGGTGTCCAATGTGGCTCTGGCCTGCACGATCATGTCGGTTGCAGATCCCCAGTCCCGACCCGTGACTCTCGGACTATAAAACATCGCGCCCATCTTCTGCGCGACGGATGTGCGAATCGCATCAAGTGCGCCCTGCAAAAACGTGCCCGGACAGGCGGTACTGCCAATACCGCCATGGCCAAGAATCGTAGGGACACGCACCTTTTGCCCGGGCCAATACATCGACGTCGTGCCTTGACCAGGACCTGGTCCCGCCGACGTCAGCACCGCAGTGCTCAATGGATTGCGGTGATGCTGAGCAAGTTTCCACGACATGATGCGCCCGTAGGCGTCAATGATTTTCTGCCCCTGCGCCTTGTTGGGATTGAGGTTATCCGAGTTTCCGAGGAAAGACACCGCGAAAGAATCTCGGTTGAATCCTGATGTGTGCGCGCCTATAACAGCACCTTCGATGCTGCCCTTTCGCCCCTCGAAGATCCGACCGAATCTGTCCACCATGAAGTTGTATCCGAAATCGTTGACGCCCTGGCCGTCAACGAACCACGAGTAAACATCACGCATAATGGCCGCGGACTGGGACGGGGAATAGTCATTCGACTGCACAACGTGATGGACGAACCCCACCTTGATGGTGCTGGAGAATTCAGGCGCATCGCGAACCATGGACTCATCGGCGCCCCACTGAGCACGCGTGACGATGTGCGGCATCGAGGGAGACGCCTCTACCGTGTTGAGTAGCGTTGTGTTTGGCTGACCGATAGCAGCATCGTCCGGCGTCACGGGACTATGCACCAACGCGATCGAAGTGCCCTCGGGCACCGTGCCATCGGGGGTGTCGATCCGAACTTGCACTCCTTGCGCGTCTGGGGCGATCAGGGGTTCGCTAGTCGAACGAGCTCGTCGACCCTCTGCTGTGTCGGGGTCAGGACCGTGGTCACTGACCGGCAGGCTCTGCCACGCCGACCAGGTCCCTGCGGTCTGGACTCGCACGATGATTCGGGAGTTCGGGTCAAGCGTGGAGTCGGCCACAACGCCCACGAGCGAGAACTCTCCGGTGCTCGTTGGTGCAGTAACGACGGCCGGATGGAGCGGGACAGCAGAGGCGCCATGGGTGGACTCATCATGGGTGGACTCATCATGGGTGGACTCATCATGGGTGGACTCATCATGGGTGGACTCATCATGGGTGGACTCATCATGGGTGGACTCATCATGGGTGGACTCATCCATGAACGACGCAAACTCGACGGACTCACCGGCAATGGGGTCCCCAGGGGCCGGCGTGGATTCTAGGGCCGCCGCATCTATGCCAGAGAGGTTCAGGTAGGTCACTGTGGCCCGGACGGCAGGCCGCTCAGTCTTCCAGACTGGGATCGTGAGTATGGTGGGCACGATGAGCGCTAGCGCTGCTGTGCCCGCCGCTACCCACCTATGCACCCGCACTTGGACTCCTCACCTCATGACGAACGGCAGTGGCCGGGCCCTATGCCCCCCTTGGGCATAGTTCACCGACGACTCGTCAACGTCACACCATAAGTTACTCTGTGTCACTTCAGTATCAGGCGCGCCGCCCAACAGAGCTAGGGGCGGGTGGGCCTACGGCTCACGGAACCCCTTGGGTCGGACAGGCGTCCAAGGACCGCCACACCGTACGATTGAGCAATCCCCGTGAGGAGTCCTGTGTCTGACACCACCGCCCCCCGCCGACGCCGCTGGCCGATGGTTGTCCTCGCCATCCTGTCTGCGGTCGTGGTCGTCGCCTCGATCACGGGGGCTGGGCTCCAGATTATGACCTCGAAGCTCGGCAGCAACATCAAGATCGCGGGCTTCGACACCAGCGGTGACGCCCCGAGACCCACGAGCGCCCTAATTGATCCAGTGACGAATTCATACACGGCCAAGAACATCTTGCTCATGGGTAGCGATTCACGTACGGGTCCCGGCGACGACAAGTACGGCGACCCTGCTATCAATTCCAATGCGCGCGCAGACACCACGATTCTGCTGCACCTTTCGGCTGACCGGACCTGGGCAACTGCCGTCAGCATCCCGCGTGACACCTGGATTACTCTTCCCACCTGCCGCCGCGAGGGCTCCGACCAAGTTGTGGGCGGATATGAGTCCAAGTTCAACGCTGCCTTCGAGATGGCCGGGCCCGGTTGCACCGCAAAAGCGGTGGAGGAACTCACAGGCGTGCCAATTGACCACTTCCTCGTGATTGACTTCGCGGGCTTCAAGAATGTCATTGATTCTCTCGGCGGAGTCGAGATGTGTCTGACCCAAGCCGTCAACGACAAAGACAGCAAATTGATTTTGCCCGCTGGCACAAGTCTCCTCAATGGCGAGCAATCACTCGGATTCGTCCGTGCCCGCAAGACTCTCAGCGACGGCTCCGACTTAGCCCGCATCAAGCGTCAGCAGGCTTTCCTTTCATCCATGATCCGCACGGCAACATCGACCCAGTTGCTACTGAATCCGGTGAAACTCTTCGGCGTTCTGCAGTCCGCTACGCAGTCGATAACGACCGATCCACAGCTCGGTGACATCAATAATCTGCGTGACTTTGCACTGAGTGCTCAAACGGTCTCACCGGAAAACATCGGCTTCCTTACCGTCCCGTGGTTGGCACGCGGTGATGGCGAAAATGTCGTCATCGATCAAGAGAAGGCGTCCGCGTTGTGGGCAAGCATGAAATCCGACACCCAATACATCGCGCCCAAGGCAACGAAGGCACCCGAACTACCTGTGGCTCCCGGCGATGTCTCAGTACGAGTTCTCAATGGCAGCGGCATTGCCGGCAAAGGCGGCGCCCTCGCGGAAGCATTGAGCCAACTGGGATTCGCTGTGCAAGTTATTGACGATGCCCCGACGTCCGACTACACCACCTCTGTTGTCCAGTACGCCTCTGGAGACGACGCGATTGCCAAGGCCGTGGCCTACGCCATCAAGGGCACGCTAAGCACCGAGGGTGCCACCATGCAGGAATCTGCGGGCCTAGACATGCTCACCATTATCGTGGGCGCTGATCAGACGTCGGTCGACTCAATCAAAGTGCGTGCTGATGCCGTTGATCCGATCACTGCGCCCACTACGGCCGACAAGGTCACCTGCTCCTGATGGGTTCGCAGGGAGTTTCGGTCATCATGCCGGTACTCAATGAAGAACTCCACCTAGCGGAGGCAGTTGCGCATATTCTCGATCAGGACTACGACGGACCCATCGAAGTAGTTCTGGCACTCGGACCTTCGCGTGATAGCACCAACGACGTCGCAGCAAAACTTGCGACCATCGATTCACGTGTACGAACTGTCGACAGTCCGACTGGTCGCACAGCTGCTGGACTCAATGCCGCCATCGCGCTGACCCAGTACGACGTCATTGTGCGCGTAGACGGCCATGCACTTATTCCACGCGACTATGTGCGTACCGGCGTCGCAACGCTTGAAGCGACAGGCGCCGACAATGTCGGCGGAATCATGGCAGCCGAGGGCGTCACCGACTTTGAGAAGTCTGTTGCGGCTGCGATGACGTCGTGGTTCGGTGTGGGTGGCGCTGCATTCCACATTGGCGGTGAGGCTGGGCCTGCGCTCACTGTTTACCTCGGATGTTTCCGCAAGTCTGCGATCGAACGTGTCGGCGGATTCGATGAGTCGATGGTTCGTGCACAGGACTGGGAAATGAACCACCGCATCCGGTCCACTGGTGGTGAGATCTGGTTCACGCCAGACATGAAGGTCACTTACCGCCCGCGCGCGAGCGTACGAGCCCTTGCGAAGCAGT
Organism: Candidatus Nanopelagicales bacterium; assembly: GCA_044240285.1. Lineage (GTDB taxonomy): Bacteria > Actinomycetota > Actinomycetes > S36-B12 > S36-B12 > CAINMH01. Next base: position 12,766 of record JBIHZU010000024.1, read on the forward strand.
ACCACGAATACGGACGCTGGCGCCGTGAAATTGCTCGTCGAGACCCGAGTACGGTGTCGTTGCGCTATCTCGCCCCACCAATCACCCTCGTCGGGGTCT
>JBIHZU010000189.1:0-3727 GCA_044240285.1 Candidatus Nanopelagicales bacterium
GGAGGATGGGCAGGCCGTCGGTCACGGCAGAAGTATCAGCCGAATCCCGTACGAGTGTCGCGTTGAGGAAAGCCTGTAGACGGCTAGCTGGTCGTACGCGCGGGGGAGTCGCCGTAGGAGTGAGCACGCCCATAGCGACCGCCAGCAACCTGACTCATCAGGTCGCCCACCTCGGCTGCCTGAGCGGCACTGAGCGACACATCGGCAGACGCAGCGTTCTCCACGAGGTAGGCCCGACGCTTTGTGCCCGGAATCGGCACGATATTGGGGCCCTGAGCCAACAGCCACGCGAGTGCGAGTTGGCCTGGAGTGCAACCAATCTTCTCGGCGTAGGCAGCAAACTGCGCAACAAGATTCTTATTGTGCTCGAAGTTGTCGCCACTGAACCGCGGAGTGTTTTGGCGGTGATCAGTCTCGGGCATCTGGTCGAGATCAGTGATCTTGCCGGTCATGAGGCCGCGCCCGAGCGGGCTGTAGGGCACGATGCCGATGCCCAACTCGCGTGCGACACCGAGAACCTCGGCTTCGATGTCTCGCGTCCACAACGACCACTCGCTCTGCAGCGCAGCGATCGGATGCACCGAAGCTGCGCGGCGCAAGGTGTCGGCACTTGCTTCGGAGAGACCGATGTAGCGCACCTTGCCCTGCGCCACGATGTCGGCCATTGCGCCGACGGTGTCTTCGATGGGGACCTCGGTGCTGACGCGGTGGAGGTACCACAGGTCGATGTGGTCGACCTGGAGCCGCTTGAGGCTGCCATCGATCGCTTCGTACGCAGCCTCCGGCGTGCCCGTGAAGACATAGTTGGGCAATACGCCGAACTTCGTGGCGATGACGATCTTGTCGCGATTGCGCTTAAGGACCGGCCCGATGAGCGACTCGTTGTGTCCCTCGCCGTAGACCTCGGCGGTGTCCCAGAAGGTCACGCCGAGATCGATCGCGAGCTCGAGCGCTGCCTCGGCTTCAGGGATGTCGCGCTCGCCATAAAAGGCCGACATGGGCATGCAACCCAGGCCGATGGCGCTGACCTCGAGACCGGATGTGCCGAGCATGCGCGTATGCATAGAGATCCTCCGCGGTCGTGGGGCGATGGGGGAGAGGGTTAGGAGAGCGTGCCCTTGACGCCGCCACTAATGGTGGTCAGGAATCGCAAGGTGGTGGGCGCAGCCAACTTGCCCTCAAGCAGCGGGCCGAGAGCAGTGAGGGCCGGAGCTTTCATGTGTACCTTCAGCGCATCGCGATCGCTCCACTGCTCGACGAAGACAAAGACTTCTTCGTCTTCGTGGAGGGTGTAGAGCTCACAGCCGGGTTCGTCATGGACCACCGGGATTGCGGCCAGTAGTGCCGCACGCACAGCGTCGCGGTCTTCGGGGTTAGGTGTGACGGTGGCAACGATGACGAGGCTCATTTAGGGCTCCTAAGTAGCGGCGAAACTTGCGCCTTCGCGGAATGGGTGCGAGCCTAGTACCCGCAAGGGGAGTATCCCGCTATCTCGTGGTCGTCAACACGGCTGAAGAGCCCGGTCACGAGGCCGACATTGTCGGTGGGCAGAGACCTTGTGCCATTGGCGGCGCCTGCTGCCCTGACACAAGGAGTGCCGTGAACGTACCGCTGTGGGTCTGGATCGTCCTGCTAGGCGTCATTGTCGCCATGCTTGCCGTCGACCTTCTCCTTCACCGACAGGCCCACGAAATCGCACTTCGCGAGGCCGCTATCTGGTCGTCCATCTGGGTCAGCATTGGACTGATAGCTGGTGGAGTCATCTGGTGGTTCTACGGGGCCGACTTCGGACTGCAGTACTACTCCGGTTACATCATCGAGAAGTCGCTGTCGGTCGACAACGTCTTCGTATGGGCGGTCATCTTCACCTTTTTTGCGGTGCCCAAGCAGTATCAGCATCGGGTGTTGTTCTTTGGCGTCATCGGGGCGTTGGTTCTGCGAGCGATCTTCATCGCTGGCGGATCTGCATTGATCTCGAGCGCGTCATGGGTGCTCTACATCTTTGGTGCCTTCTTGATCTTCACCGGCATCAAGATGCTCGTTCAGCGCGATAGCCATGTGGACCCATCAAAATCCAAGACATTGCGACTCTTTAGACGTTTTATTCCCATGACCGACGACTTAGTGGGCCAGAGATTCTTGGTGCGCCGCAACGGCATCTTGATGGCGACCCCACTACTTGCGGTTCTCGTGGTCATCGAAGTAACAGACGTCATTTTCGCGGTCGATTCGATCCCGGCGGTATTTGCTGTCACGAGTGAGCCGTTCATCGTGTTTGCCAGCAATGCGATGGCTCTGCTGGGCCTGCGGGCGATGTACTTCCTGCTTGCCGACCTCATGCATCGCTTCATCTACTTAAAGATCGGCTTAGCACTGGTTCTGGTCTGGGTCGGCATCAAGATGGTGATCGGCCACGCATGGTTCGACATCCCGACCCTCGTGAGCCTGGGCGTCGTGGTGCTTCTGCTGGCGTTGAGCGTCGTCGCCAGCCTCGTGGCCACTAGAGAACGGAAGTGAAGTCGATCTTGTCTCGGACACCGCAGTCAGGGCAGCACCACGACTCAGGAATGTCGGCCCACGCTGTGCCGGGGGCAAAACCTTCGCGCATGTCGCCCACCGCAACGGCGTAGGTGTAGCCGCAGCCAGGACAGGAATAGCTGCTCGCTGGGGCAGCAGCGCTTGGAGCAGTCGTTGCGTATGCGGGTAGGTGCTGGAGTGAGAGTGGAGTGGGGAACTTTTCCAGCATGTGAGCGCGCTTACGTGGACTTATATTCGCACGCGAAACGTCACCGTCGAAGTGTGCAAGAACTCTGGGGTCCATCACCCGGTTCCACGCTGGGGGCACGAGTGCCAGCAGGATCATCCCGGCATAGCCGGTAGGCAGCACCGGGGACTCGGCATAGTCCTGCAGAGCCTGATAGCGCCGGGTCGGATTCGCGTGATGATCACTATGTCGCTGCAGGTGATAAAGCAACACATTTGTCGCGAAGTTATTGGAGTTCCAGCTATGCGTGGGGTCGACGCGTTCGTAGCGGGTGCCGACCCACTGACGCAGCATGCCGTAGTGCTCGAGGTAGTTCACCGCCTCAAGCAAGGTGATCGCGATGAGCGCTTGCAGGATCAAGAAGGGCAGAATCCCCACGCCGAGCCAGAGCACCATGGCCATCCACAACGCGAGAGTCATCAACCAGGAGCTGACAACGTCATTGCTCACTCGCCATGGCTGCTTTCGGCTTCGCGCAAGTCGCTTCGACTCTAGCCGCCAGGCACTGCGGGCTGAGCCGAAGACCGTGCGTGGCCAGAACGCATAGAACGATTCGCCTAGGCGACTGCTCGCTGGATCTTGAGGCGTAGCGACTCGCACGTGATGGCCGCGGTTGTGCTCGATATAGAAGTGGCCGTAGCCGCTTTGCGCGAGCGCGATCTTCGCGAGCCAACGTTCAACCTTTTCGCGTTTGTGCCCGAGTTCGTGAGCGGTGTTTATGCCGAGCCCGCCAATGAATCCCACAGTGATTGCGAGTCCAGCCTTGTCGGAGATGCTGAGGTCGTCGCGGGCAAGGTAGTAGAACGCAAAGGCGAATCCGGCGTACTGCAGTGGCAGAAAGAGGTACGTGATCCAGCGGTAGTAGCGCACCTGCTCAAGTACGGCGATGTAATCAGTGGGCGGGTTATTCGCGTCAGGACGGGTTGCGACATCGAGCAGGGGTACGACGCCGAGAATCACGAT
>JBIHZU010000190.1:0-3723 GCA_044240285.1 Candidatus Nanopelagicales bacterium
GCCTGCGTCGCCGGGCTCAGTGAATGACTTGTCGTCCGTGCGCACGGCCGGGGCTTCGGTACAGTCGGGATCGGGTTGCGCCGTGGGAGACGGTGTTGGGCCACCTGTTGTTTGGGTGGGCTGAGGTGTGGGCGTGGTGTTACCGCCGTCGGACGAGCCGCCCGAATTGCTCAGCGCCCACCACGTGATGCCGCCGCCCGCGATGATCACAACAGCAGCGACCGCGACGATGCGATTGATGACCCGTTGACGCTTCGCCCGGTTCGCGCGACGATCCGCCTGCCGATCTGCCTTGGCGCGTGCCAAGTCCTTCGCCCTCTTGTTCGAGGTCACAGCCACCTCCTAGATGCCACCGGAGGAGTCTACGCACCCGGACCGGTAGTATCCCGATCACGGTTGGCGTCACTACCTGGTGGAGGATCTCGTGCTCATCTCCGGGTTTCCGGCAGGCCCTTGGGGCACCAATTTCTTCGTGCTCGCCGCCGGCCCTGGGAGCGAATGTCTCATCGTCGATCCGGGTCAGGGCTGTGGACCTCAACTGCGGGAGATCGTGGCCGAGAACAGGCTCCTGCCCGTGGCGGTTTTGCTCACCCACGGACATGTTGACCACGTCTGGTCAGTCGCGCCGCTCACGAGTGACTTCGGGATACCCGCGTACATCCACCCGGACGATCGCTACCGACTCGCTGATCCCATCGGCAGCACTTTCACCATGTCTCGCGATCAACTTCTGTCGATGACCTCCGGTGAACTTGAACTCACCGACCCACAGGATGTTCGCCCCCTTAATGATGGAGAAACGCTCGATGTCGCGGGCATCACACTGTGCGTAGCCCATGCTCCGGGGCACACCGAGGGAAGTGTGGTGTTCGAAATTCCGCGGGTGCACGAGGAACCGCCTATCGTGATCAGCGGAGATGTTCTTTTCGAAGGAACTATCGGGCGCACTGACATTCCGGGCGGTGATGTGCGGGCAATGGAGCGCAGCTTGAGAAATGTGATTTTGCCGATGGATGACGATTGTGTCGTTCTGCCGGGCCACGGTGCGCGGACCACCATCGGGCGTGAACGGGCCACCAATCCGTACCTGCGCGAGATCTTGGCGGGTGGCACCATCGTGCCGCCAAGTAGAGGAGTCTGAAAATGGCGCTGTCTGGTTTTCCGGAGTGGCTACCCGCTGGTCGGCAGATTGAACTTGCGATTACCGACACAGCGCGTCGAATCTTTGAACTGCATGGGTTTGCGTCAATAGAAACGCGCTCGGTCGAGCCGGTCGCGGAGTTATTGCGTAAGGGTGAGATTGATAAAGAGGTTTATGGCGTTCGCAGGCTTCAGGGTGAGGGAGACGACGACCTCGCGCTGCACTTTGATCTAACCGTGCCGTTAGCGCGCTACGTAGTTGAGCACGCAGGTCATCTTGATTTCCCGTTCCGGCGATTCCAAATTCAGAAGGTGTGGAGAGGAGAGCGACCGCAGGAGGGTCGCTTCCGCGAATTCACGCAAGCCGATATCGACATCGTGGGTGATGGATCACTCGGGATCCACCACGAAATAGAGATGGCGCTTGTGATGGCAGAGGTGTTTGCCGCGCTGCCGATCCCGAAGACGGTGATCTCGGTCAACAACCGCAAATTGGCTGAAGGGTTCTTTCGCGGTGTGGGTGCGGAGGACCCCGCGCTGGTGCTTCGCGCGATCGACAAGCTCGACAAGATCGGGCCGGCGAAGGTGGCCACCCTTTTGCAATCTGACGTCGGCTTGAGTGTGGCTGCGGCCAATGCGTGTCTGGCCCTTGCCGATATTCGTACGACGGATCTGTCTTTTGTAGACCGGGTTCGCGCACTGGGAGTGCAGAATGACCTCTTGGATGAGGGTCTGGACGAATTGAGTGCTGTTATCTCTGGAGTGCACAGCGAGAACAAGGCAGCGGTCGTCGCGAACCTGCGCATCGCTCGTGGGCTGGATTACTACACAGGCACCGTCTACGAGACGGAATTGGTCGGACATGAGTCAGTCGGTTCCATTTGTTCGGGTGGCCGATATGACACGCTCGCGTCCGTAGGCAATCGAGTGTTCCCTGGAGTGGGGATTTCCCTTGGCGTAACACGTCTTGTCTCCATCCTGCTGGGTCGCTCCCTCGTATCCGTCTCTCGATCGGTACCCAGTGCCGTGCTGGTGGCTGTCAATGACGAGGATGGGCGATCTGCCAGTGCGGCCGTCGCGTCAACCTTGCGATCCCGAGGTATTCCCTGCGAAATTGCCGCTCAGCCTGACAAATTTGGCAAGCAGATTCGTTATGCCGAACGCCGGGGGATCCCCTTTGTGTGGTTTCTGACCGACAGTGGCGGAGAGATAAAGGACATCCGAAGTGGTGATCAGACGCCCGCTGACCCAGCTACCTGGGTGATCCCGGAGGATGATCGTGCTCCACAAGTCATTTCCACCGTGTCCGAGGAGGATTCGTGATTCGCACGCATGACGCCGGAACGCTGCGCGCCAGCGACTCTGGTTCAACCGTCACGTTGGCTGGTTGGGTGGCATCCCGTCGGGATCACGGCGGTGTTGCATTCCTCGATCTTCGTGATGCGAGTGGCGTCGTGCAGGTTGTTATTCACGATACAGAAGCCGCGCACAGTCTTCGAGATGAATTTTGTCTCAAGGTGGTGGGCGAAGTGTCCGCCCGACCGGGTGGCAATACGAATGCCGACCTTCCAACCGGTGATATCGAAGTCATGGCCACACATGTAGAGGTGCTCAGCACTTCTGCGCCACTTCCGTTTCCGATAGATGACCGTGTGCATGTTGGCGAAGAGGCTCGCCTTCGTTATCGCTACCTTGATTTACGTCGCAAAAGTGCCGGTGACTTAATCCGAATGCGTTCAAAGGTTAATCAGATCTGTCGAGACGTGCTCCTGGGAAGCGCTTTCCTCGAGATCGAAACCCCAACACTGACAGCATCGACTCCCGAGGGCGCACGTGACTTCTTGGTGCCGGCGCGTCTTCAACCGGGCAGCTGGTATGCGCTCCCACAATCGCCACAACTCTTCAAGCAGTTGCTCATGGTTGCCGGGATGGAACGATACTTCCAGATTGCGCGTTGTTATCGCGATGAGGATTTTCGAGGGGACCGTCAGCCAGAGTTCACTCAGCTCGACATTGAGATGTCATTCATCGAACAAGAAGACGTTATCGCCGTTGGTGAGTCGATTGTCCGTGAGGTCTGGAAGGGCATTCTCGGCATCGATATCGGTCCTATCCCACGAATGACCTATGCCGAGTCGATGCGTCGCTATGGCAGCGATAAGCCTGATTTGCGATACGACATCGAGTTATTGGACCTCACCGAGTTCTTCAAGGAGACCACCTTCCGCGTATTCCAAGCGGATTATGTTGGTGCCGTTGTCATGACTGGTGGGGCAGATCAGCCGCGTCGGCAATTTGATGCGTGGCAGGAATGGGCAAAGCAACGTGGCGCAAAAGGTCTCGCGTACGTCACCGTGGGTGCTGATGGCGAGCTTGGTGGACCGGTAGCCAAGAACATCACTGATGCCGAGCGCGCAGGTCTCGCCGCTGCGGCGGGCGCCAAGCCCGGCGACTGTGTGTTCTTTGCGGCAGGGACTATTCGCGAAGGTCAGGCGCTTCTTGGTGCAGCACGTGGTGAGATTGCGCGCAAGCTCGAGCTCATTGACGAGTCACAGTGGTCCTTCCTATGGATTGTGGACGCTC
>JBIHZU010000191.1:0-3719 GCA_044240285.1 Candidatus Nanopelagicales bacterium
AATTTCGCCAACGTCTTCGGCCAACTTGTTCAGCAGACGTAGACCCAACTCCGGTCGCGACTGCTCGCGCCCACGGAACATGATCGTGATCTTCACCTTGTCGCCAGCCTTGAGGAACCGCACCACGTGACCTTTTTTCGTCTCGTAGTCGTGCGGATCGATCTTTGGTCGGAGTTTCATTTCCTTGATGATCGTGTGGGCCTGATTCTTGCGAGCCTCACGTAGCTTGACCGCGGCTTCGTACTTGAACTTGCCGTAATCCATGAGCTTCGCGACTGGCGGCTTTGCCATCGGCGCAACCTCGACGAGGTCGAGATCGGACTCCTGAGCAAGGCGCAGCGCATCATCGATCCGCACGATCCCGACCTGCTCACCATTGGGCCCGACTAAGCGGACTTCAGGTACGCGGATGCGATCGTTGATCCTTGGCTCGACGCTGATAGTGCCTCCTTGGGTGCTGCCCCACCCGGAGGTTCCGGGTGGCACGCGCGCAGCCCCGGACAGACACGTCTAGCGTGTCTAAACCCGTACTCGCCTGAGGCGGCATGGGTGGGAACCGGAGGCTCCGCTTGTGTGCTCGTAAGGGTAGCAGGCCCCGCAGGGGGGTCTGCAAGTTCGATGCCCCAGCCCCTACAGGCGGCAGGCGCGGATGTCGGTGACGAGGATGCCGCGCGCCCCAAGGTCGTAAAGCTCGTCCATGATCCGGTGCAGGTCTGCCTTGGGAACCATGGCTCGGACGGCTCGCCACGCGGGGTCATGAAGGGGTGAGACCGTAGGCGACTCAAATCCTGGGGTGATCGCACAAGCTCGATCGAGGTGCTCGGCAGCTACGTCATAGTCGATGAGCACGTAGGTGCGGGCGACCATTACGCCTTCAAGTCGACGCACGAAGGTATCGACAGCCGGGTCTGCGGTCGCACCTCGCCGGCGCACGACGGTGGCCTCGCTGACCAGGATTGGGTCACCGATGACGCTGAGGCCGGCTTGGCGCAGTGTGGTTCCGGTGTCGACGACATCGGCAATCGCATCGGCGACACCGAGGGCGACCGCATTTTCAACGGCGCCTTCCAGCTCGACAATCGATGCTTCGAAGCCTTCGCGCTTTAGATAGTCACTGAGCACTCGGCCGTATGACGTGGCGATGCGAAGGCCTTGAAGATCGCGCACTGAGGACGCGGTTCCTGTCGGGGCTGCCAGCCGGAAGGTCGAAGGCGCAAAACCGAGTGGGACGAGTTCTTCAGCCGGGGCGCCCGAATCGAGCAGCATGTCGCGACCGGTTATGCCGATTTCCAATGTTCCAGCGCCCACGTAGGTTGCAATGTCACGGGGACGTAGAAAGAAGAACTCCACATCATTGATGGGATCTTGAACCACCAAGTCGCGTCCAGTCATCGACACGCGATAGCCAGCCTCGATCAGAATTTCGCGAGCGGGCTCAGCCAACTGGCCCTTATTGGGAATCGCAACACGCAGCATCGAAAACTCCTAGAGGCACTCGTAGACATCGGACAAGGTCACACCGCTGGCGAGCATGAGTGCCTGCGCCTGATACAGCAACTGCGCGATCTCCTCGGCTGTCCGCTGCTTACCTTCGTGCTCAGCCGCCATCCACGCCTCGGCGGCCTCTTCGACCACCTTCTTGCCCACAGCGTGAACCCCCTGGGCAATCAGGGCCACGGTTGAGGAGGATGGGTCGCCTTCAGCGACCTTACGGTGCAACTCTGCGTACAACTCATCGAACGTCTTCACGTGGCCCACTGTAGAGGCAAAAAGTAGCTACAGGGTGCGCAGGGTCATAGCGGTCGATAAAGCAGCCTCAGCAGCTTCTCGGCCCTTGCTCTCTCGCGAAGAGGGCAGTCCGGCGCGATCACGGGCCTGCTCCTCGTTATCGCAGGTAAGTAATCCGAATCCCACCGGCACACCGGAGTCAATGGCCACGCGGACCAGACCTTCGCTCGTCGCAGCGCTGACGTACTCGAAGTGGGGGGTACCACCGCGGATGATGACGCCCAGAGCAATGACGGCGTCGTAACCACGCTGGGTGAGCGCACGAGCCACCACAGGGAGCTCAAAGGAACCGGTCACACGGACCAACTTAGGCTCGGTCACTCCAGCCGCCGCACACGTCTCGAGCGCACCGTTGATGAGCCCCGTCATGATCTCGTCATGCCACATGGACGCAACGACGGCCACCTTAAGGTCGCTTAACCCGGAGAGTTGAATCGTCGGTGAACCAGCACCACTCACTTGCTGTCCTCCTCGAAGATCAGTTCGTGGCCAAAGCGATCTCGCTTGGTACGCAAGTAAGCGGCATTGTGGTCATTGGGGTGCACTTCCAACGACACCCGCTCAATGATTGACAGACCGTAGCCCTCAAGTCCGGCGCGCTTCGCTGGATTGTTGGTCAGCAAACGCATCGATTTCACCCCGAGGTCGGCAAGGATCTGCGCTCCGGTGCCGTATTCGCGGGCATCAGCGGGAAGCCCCAGATCAAGATTGGCATCCATGGTGTCTCGCCCTCCGTCTTGGAGTGCATACGCCTGCAGTTTTTGGAGAAGACCAATCCCGCGGCCTTCGTGCCCGCGCACGTAGAGGACAACACCGCGGCCCTCTGTGGCGATGCGACGCAACGCGGCCTGAAGTTGCGGACCGCAATCACATCGCAAGGATCCAAATACATCTCCAGTCAAACATTCGGAGTGGACCCGAACCAAGACACTCTCACCATCACCGATATCGCCAGCGATGAGCGCGATGTGCTCCACGTCATCGATCAAACTTCGATAGCCCACGGCTCGAAAATCTCCGAACTCCGAGGGAAGAATCGTCTCGGCGACCATCTGAACCTGCTTCTCAGTGCGACGCCGATAGCGAATGAGGTCGGCGATTGAGATCATGACGAGTCCGTGCGTGTCAGAAAACGCACGGCAATCGTCTGCCCGCATCATCGTGCCGTCGTCGTTGACCAACTCGCACAAAGCACCTGCAGGGCGTAGCCCAGCGAGTTTCGCCAAGTCCACAGATGCCTCAGTGTGTCCGGCGCGACGCAGGACGCCGCCTTCAACCGCACGTAGCGGCATGACGTGTCCGGGGCGCGTGAGTTGGTGCGGAGTGGTCTCTGGATCGGCGAGCATGCTCAAGGTGAGCGAACGGTCTTCTGCAGAGATTCCTGTTGCGACAACATCACGGGCGTCAACAGAGATCGCGTAAGCAGTCCCGCGTCGGTCCTCATTGATCACTGTCATCGGGGGTAGATGAAGCCGGTCGAGATCTTCACCGGTCATGCCGACGCAGATATAGCCAGACGTGTGCCGGACCATGAATGCCGTCATCTCGGTTGTCGCCAACTCCGCGGCAAAGATCAGATCGCCTTCGTTCTCGCGGTCAGCGTCGTCCACAACCACCACGGGACGGCCAGCCTTTATGGCTGCTACCGCATCCTCAATGGAGTCGAGTCGCGTCTGCACCTGCTCGCTCGAATCAGCGACTGTCATCGACCCTCCCAGCCAAAAGCCCCTCAACGTACTTCGCTAGTACGTCAACCTCAAGGTTCACGATAGCCCCTTCGACGACAGTGCCCATCGAAGTGTTCTCCAGGGTCGTGGGGATGAGAGAAACCTCGAGCCAGGGCTCCTGTCCATGCTGCACGGCCGCGACAGTGAGACTGACCCCATCAATGGCAATCGAACCCTTTTCGACTACATACTTCGCAAGTCCCA
>JBIHZU010000192.1:0-3685 GCA_044240285.1 Candidatus Nanopelagicales bacterium
TGCGTGGCTGAGATCGGGTAACGAATGGTGATTCGGATGTAGCGAGCATGAAGGTCTGGGCCATCCACGTTCGTTTTGAAGTTCTCAATGAAGGACATGTTCGGAAAGATCGAGCCATGATTCACCGAAAGACAAGACATGAGGTCGGCCTGTTCGGGCGTGAGATTCCGCTCAAACTGCTCCCACATATCTTCGGGATATCCCCAAAACTTGCGCCCTTCCACCTCGACAGGTAGACGCTGTGCGCGAACGGTATGGCCATTGCCACAGTCGACTGTGCGTCCGGTGAATCGAGGATTGACTACATCGCTTAGCTTTTCCAAATCCTTGGGTGTGGCAAATAAGCCGAGTTCGAGAGCAGTCGCATGGGTGATCATCGTGTGATAACCATCGCCAGAGAGGTTCTCCCCCTCGGTCTTCCAATTCGCACGAACAATATTGCGCACTGGGGTGCCAGCTACTTCCATGCCCCCGTCGAACTTTCCCACGATGGCTTGGAGATACCAGGCCGCATCACCGAGATAGTCCGCCAACGTCGGTGCTTCGGGATCCCACGTGGCGAAGATCAAGCCGCACACACTGTCGACCTGCGCTGGCTCAAAGAGCGAAAACTTGGACTTGTCGAAATTCTTGCCATAGACGTCCGGCTGATATGTGACTCCGCGCAATTCACCAGTGTTTGTGTAGGTCCACCCGTGGTAGCTGCAGCGATAGTGCGAGGAGTTGCCTTCGTCTGCGCGACACAACGGAACTCCACGATGCCGACACGTGTTGAGAAAAACGCGAATTTCACCATCTTCGCCTCGAGCCACAATGACGCGGTCACGACCCATCTTGCGCGTCACGTAATCGCCTGGGTCCGGAATCTCGCTATCATGGGCGAGGAACTGCCAACAGTGACCAAAGATGCGGTCCATCTCCGTCAGGAAAACTTCTTCGTCTCCCCACGAACGCCGATAGACCGTCAGGGGTTCAGCCGATCGATCAATGATCGTCATGTCGTCTCCTCCATAGGCCCATCTTTGTCGTCTGTATGACAGAGATCAACCTCAGGCTAGCAGATACTTCGTATTAGTATGACAAATACATGAATGTGGGTATGCTCCTATCCCTAGGGAGGAACTATGCAGCACGGGCGTTTGGAATGGCCGCGGCCGGACGAACTCAACCCTGATTCAAGGGCCGTCTATGACGCGATCGCCGGTGGACCCCGGGCTTCGGCGGCGAAGGTCTTTCAGATGGCCGACGAAGACGGCCGCTTGGAGGGCCCCTTCAACGCGATGTTGACTGCCCCGGCGCTAGGGATGCCCCTACAGGAGTTGGGCGCCTCCATTCGGTACCGGACGTCCTTCACGGATCGGGGCCGCGAGATAGCGATCCTGGCCGTCTCTGCACATCACGCCTGCGACTACGAGTGGTACGCCCATCAGGCGCTCGGGGCCAAATGCGGCCTCTCACCAGACGAGCTCGAGGCCCTCAAGTTGGGCCGGTCGGCAGCCACGTTCTCCTCGTCTGAGGCCGTGATCCACTCGACCGCATGCGCCTTGATCACCCGACGTGCTTTGACCGACGCCGAATCCGCAGCGGCCGTGGCCGCGCTCGGGATCGAAGCAGTCACCGAACTCACCATCCTCATCGGCTACTACGAGTGCTTGCAACTCCTGATGGGTGCTTGGCAGCCACCGCTGCCGGCCGGCGTTATTGATCCATTTGAAGGAAGCACATGACCACTGAGGCCTCGCTGCCGCGAGTAGGACAAGGTTCACTCACCGAGCAAACAACGCGCGCGCTTCTCGACGCGATACTCGAGCGCCGTTTCCCAGACGATCGTCTACCCGCCGAGCCCGAACTCGCGGAGATGCTCAACGTAAGTCGAACTACGATCCGTGCCGCGCTCCAGTCTCTTGAGCGACTGGGCATGCTAAGCAGGGCACCGGGACGCGGCACAGTCATTCGTGCGCACGTCGGGCGCGAGAGCATCATCTTGCAGCGCATGATCGGTTTCCGCGACATGCTCAGCAAGGACTACGCCGACGTTCAGGTCAACGGTAGATATTGGCTAGAGCCGGGACCAACCCAAGAAGCAGCGGACGAACTCAACATCTCTTTGGACACTCCAGTCATCAAGACTTCTAAGACATTTCTCGCCGACGGCACTACCGCCTTGCATATCCGCGACCAGATTCCACTTACTTACGTTTCTGCGGCGACGCAAAAAACCTTGCTCGATGGGAAGAAGTTCGAAAACTCCGACTCTATCTTTGCCTTCAGTCGCACCTGGCCAGGGCGAGAAATCGACCATGCACTTGTGGAGATTGTTGCTTGTATCGTTCCTGACGATCCTGATTTCCCACTTGATCTTCCGCCCGGATCAGCGCACATCATGCTGGCAGAAACTCACTACACAGCACTTGGCGAGCCGGTCGCCTTTACCGAGATCATTGTTGATGACAGTTTCGTGAGGTTCCATGTCGTCCGGCATCACTGACACAGCACGCGGCACCGCCGTCGTCACAGGAGCGGCGCGTGGTCTCGGTCAACATTTCGCAGTTGCACTGGCAGAGGCCGGCCATGACGTGGCAATCCTCGATCTCGACGATGCCAGTGCCACGTGTGAACTCATCGAGACAACTGGACGACGTTGCCTGACCGTGTGCGGAGACGCTTCGGATCCGCAGGATGTACACAGCTTTGTCGCGGCTGTACGCAACGAGCTTCCCCCCGCACGCGTTCTGGTGAACAACGCTGGAATTTCTCCATATGCATCTTTCGTCGACACTGATTTTGCGCTATGGCAAAGAGTGAGCAGGGTCAATCTAGACAGCATGTATTTGATGACTCACGGCTTAGTCAAAGACATTTGCGCAACTGGCCATGGGCGCATTGTTAACCTCACGTCCTCTGTCGTCTGGGATGCTCAGGCACGAAACATGACTGCATACACGATGACCAAGAGTGCCATTGTCGGATTCACACGTGCGCTCGCAGGTGAGTTGGGCGCGCAGGGTGTGACTGTGAACTGCATCGCTCCGGGAATCGTCCTTACGCCCGATATAGAAGATCGCGTTGCAGAATCTCAGTTAGAGATCTATCGCAATCGTCAGGCCATTCCACACATCACTGCACCGGAGGATCTCATCTCCACGCTGCTCTATCTCGTGGACGAACGGACCCGAATGGTGACCGGCGCGACCTTGCCCGTTAACGCAGGACGCGTGATCGTATGAGCGAGTTGGGCATGCGGGGTGTAGACCACATCGGGTTATCCGTACCTGATCTTGATCAGGCTATGCGGTTCTTTATCGATGTTCTCGGGGCCGAGGAGTTCTTTCGACATGGTCCTTACGGTCCCAGTGGCGAGCAGAGCCGGATCAATTTCGATCGGCATCCCGACTCGATCGTTGAAGGTATCGCTATGGTGCGTTGCTTCAACACAAACATCGAGCTACTCCAGTACTCGTCGCCAGATCAGTCCACTCATTGGCCATCGACCAGCGATTTCGGCGGCCATCACGTGGCCTTCTATGTCGATGATTTAGACACAGCTGTGGCCCAACTACACGCATCCGGCGTCAACGTACTCGGGAAGCCGATGAATCTGCCCGGTCCCGAATCTGGTCCACAAGCACGCTTCATTTTCTTCCGCACCCCATGGGGACTGTTCCTCGAACTGGTGAGTTATCCG
>JBIHZU010000193.1:0-3681 GCA_044240285.1 Candidatus Nanopelagicales bacterium
TACCCGAGGGCGAAACCTTCGAGCTCAGCGCGGATGATGTCGTCACGCCAACCAATGGCATCCTCGACGTACTAGACAACTACGCGTTTGTGCGCACGGGCGGCTACCTACCCGGACCCAACGACGTCTACGTGTCTTTGTCGATGGTCAAGAAGTTTGGTCTGCGCAAGGGCGACATCATCGAAGGCGCTGTGCGCATGTCCAAGGACGGCGGCGATCGGCGCGAGAAGTTCAATCCGCTTGTGCGACTCGATCGCGTCAATGGCGACGATCCTGAGCGCGCCCGCAATCGCCCAGAGTTCGGCAAGCTGACCCCGCTCTACCCGCAGGAGCGTCTGCGTCTGGAGACTGATGCGAACAATCTGACCACTCGCGTAATCGATCTGGTGGCCCCCATCGGCAAGGGTCAGCGCGGACTGATCGTTTCACCGCCCAAGGCGGGCAAGACGATGGTGCTGCAGTCAATTGCGAACGCAATCACGCGCAATAATCCCGAGTGCCATCTCATGGTCGTGCTCGTCGATGAGCGACCAGAAGAAGTCACCGATATGCAGCGCTCCGTCGAGGGCGAGGTCATCGCTTCGACCTTCGATCGACCGGCCGAAGACCACACGACCGTGGCAGAACTTGCTATCGAACGCGCCAAGCGGCTGGTAGAACTCGGCAAGGACGTCGTCATCCTGCTCGACTCGATGACACGTCTCGGCCGCGCCTACAACCTCGCGGCTCCGGCCTCGGGACGCATCCTGTCCGGTGGCGTGGACTCGGCCGCTCTTTACCCGCCTAAGAAGTTCTTCGGTGCTGCCCGCAATATCGAAAATGGCGGCTCGCTCACGATCTTGGCAACGGCCCTGGTCGAGACCGGATCACGTATGGACGAGGTCATCTTCGAGGAGTTCAAGGGCACCGGCAACATGGAACTCAAACTCGATCGCAAACTCGCCGATAAGCGCGTGTTCCCGGCGGTCGATGTGGATTCCTCGGGCACCCGCAAGGAGGAACTCCTCCTCGCCAGCGACGAGCTCAAGGTCGTCTGGAAACTCCGCCGGGTCCTGCACTCCCTTGAGGGCCAGCAGGCCATTGAGTTGCTGCTCTCGAAGCTCCGGGACACCAAGAGCAATTACGAGTTCCTCATGCAGGTCCAAAAGACCACCCCGGCCGTTGCCTCCGGTGGTAGCGACGAGGACTGACCTAGGCGACCCCATGGCCCATGGGGTACGCTTCTCTCCACGAACCTCGTACCGCCCGAACAAGAACTCAGGAGTTGTTGTGAAGCCCGATATCCATCCCGTGTACGTCGAAACCACCGTGACGTGCTCATGCGGATCGACGTTCACGACCCGTAGCACTTCGAAGACTGGCGCCATCCATGCGGATGTGTGCTCTCAGTGCCACCCGTTCTACACAGGCAAGCAGAAGATTTTGGACACCGGCGGTCGCGTCGCCAAGTTCGAGCAGAGGTTCGGCAAGAAGAATTAGCTAGACCCCCGGGCGCCGGCCCGGGATCGGCCGCGTGTCTCCCCCGTCGCGCGGCCGATCCCCGACCGGCGCCCGTTTTCTTGTCCCGACCAACGGAGGGGAACCATGTTTGAGTCCTGTGACGATCTCGCGCAAGAACTGGCGCAGATCGAGCGCGATATGGCTGACCCGTCAGTTCATGCCGACGCTGCACGCGCTCGTCAACTCGGCCGTCGAAATGCTGAGCTTCGCCCGATTGTGGCTACCTACCGGGAGTGGACCACTGCCGGTGAGGACCTAGCAGCCGCCCGCGAACTTGCAGCGGAAGACTCAGCTTTCCGTGATGAGGTTGACGAGATCCTTGTGCGTCGAGAAAGTCTTGAACTTCAACTGCGCGATCTGTTGCGACCGCGCGACCCGATGGATGACAAGGACGTCATCGTTGAGGTCAAGGCCGGTGAAGGCGGTGAGGAGTCTGCGCTCTTCGCCGGGGATCTGGTGCGAATGTACCTGCGCTACGCGGAGCGACGCGGCTGGAAGACAGAGATTCTTGAAGCTGAAGAGTCTGATCTCGGGGGATACAAAGACATCGCGATCGCGGTCAAAGCGCGTGGCGTTCCTGAGCTCGGCCAGGCACCCTTCGCGCGATTGAAATTCGAAGGCGGTGTGCATCGAGTCCAGCGCGTGCCTGTGACCGAGTCGCAAGGTCGTATCCATACCTCGGCCGCCGGTGTGTTGATTCTCCCTGAGGCGGAGGATGTCGAGGTGACCATTGGTCCTAATGATCTGCGGATCGATGTGTACCGTTCATCCGGTCCGGGTGGGCAGAGCGTCAACACCACCGACTCCGCGGTCCGCATCACACACCTGCCGACGGGCACCGTTGTCTCGTGTCAGAACGAGAAGAGCCAGTTGCAGAATCGTGAGCAGGCCATGCGCATCCTGCGTGCTCGACTCCTTGCCTTGGCCCAAGAGCAAGCAATGGTCGAAGCTTCCGATGCGCGCCGATCGCAGGTGCGCACGGTTGATCGCAGCGAACGTATTCGCACGTACAACTTCGCCGAGAATCGCATTAGCGACCATCGAGTGGGCTACAAGGCGTACAACCTCGATCAGGTACTCGATGGTGAACTTGATGCAGTCATCCAGGCATGTCTCGATGCAGACAGCACTGATGGGCGACTCTCGTGAACAACGTTGTCGGCTCCGGGAACGACGACGCTCCCCCACACCCGCTCGCAACCGTGCGTGACGTACTTTCTGAAGCACAACGTCGACTCCAGGCCGCCGGCTGTCCATCACCGGGACCGGACGCTATGGAAATGCTCTGTTACGTACTTGGCACTTCACGCACACACTTGAATATGTCGGATCGCCTCAGCGTCGTTGACCGCGTACGTTTTGAACGGTTGCTCATGCGTCGAGGTGCCCGGGTGCCGCTGCAGCATATTCTCGGTACTGCGGCCTTTCGTCACCTTGTTGTCCGTGTAGGCCCGGGTGTTTTCGTTCCGCGACCGGAGACCGAAATGGTCGGTCAAGCAGCGATTGATGCATTACGCGAGTGGCCGCAAGATGAACGAATTGCTGTCGACCTATGCAGCGGTACGGGGATCTTGGCGCTTTCACTCGCGACTGAGATTCGTGGCGTGGTTGCGTATGCGGTTGAGGTTGATCCCATTGCCGCGTCGTGGACGCGCCTGAATATCGACGATCACCGTGATGTGTGGCTAGGCAAATCTTCGACGGTCGAACTCCATGTTGCAGACGCGGGCATGTGTGCTGATCCAGGCGGTGCTCTGGCCCACCTGGCCGGTCGCGTGGCGGTCGTTGTGTGTAATCCGCCCTACATTCCCGAGGGTGCCGTTCCGCGTGACCCCGAGGTGCGTGAGCACGACCCGAGTCTGGCGCTCTTCGGCGGGCCGGATGGGCTGCGCGAGGTGCGCCGAATCATGGTGACCGCTGCCATCCTGCTGCGACCCGGTGGTCGGTTGGTCATTGAGCACGGTGATGAGCAAGGTGATCTCGAGAAAGGTGTACCCGCTGTCATCATGGGGCACATGGCTGATCACGAGATGTCGTTGTTGACGCCGACCCCTGAGGGCCAGCCGCTCTGGCGTGATGTCAGCGATCATCGCGACCTGACTCGCCGTCCCCGCTACACAATCGCGGTGCGGACCTGAAATGTCGCTTGTCATCGACTGCTCCACGTGGGCCGAACGCGAA
>JBIHZU010000194.1:0-3664 GCA_044240285.1 Candidatus Nanopelagicales bacterium
CCCTTGTCGAATCTGAACTCGGTCTCATCCTCGAAAAGGGCCATTCAGCCGCTGATTGGTCTACGCGGCCGCTCCCTGATTCGTGGATTCGCTATGCAGCACTTGATGTCGAGGTGCTCATTGAACTTCGGGACCTTCTGTACGCGGAGCTCATTGAGACCGGTAGGTGGGAATGGGCTGCGGCAGAGTTTGCGCACATCGCCTGTTTGCCAATGGCCGAACCACGCAAAGACCCGTGGCGCCGCACGTCAGGCATGCATCGCCTTCGCAAGCCGCGTCAGTTGGCCATTATTCGCGAACTGTGGACGGTGCGCGAGGATGTTGCGCGAGAACGTGACGTAAGTCCGGGCCGAATCGTGAATGACGACACACTCGTGGCCATTGCAACCGAGCCACCGGCTACCAGCGCAGATATGCATGATCTGCCCGGTTTTCGTCGACGTGGTGCATCGCGCTATGTGACGACACTTTGGGCGGCCCTACAGACGGCTCTCGCTTTGCCCGATGAGGATCTACCCGTGCACAATCCACCTAGCGACGGCCCACCTCCACCGCGCATCTGGCGCGAACGCGACCCGCAGGCCGCAGTGAGACTTGCTGCCTGTCGTGAAGAGATCATCCAGATCGCAGAGACGCTCGGAATGCCTGCAGAGGTTCTTATCCCCCCAGAGTCGGTGCGTCAGCTCGCCTGGCGGCCGCCCGATGAGATCACGGTCGAATCTGTCGCGGAGTTGCTCGCCGTTCACGGTGCTCGCGCATGGCAAATTTCGCTGGTTGCGGAACCGCTACGTGCGGCCCTATGCGCAGAGCCAGAGAGCCCAGAGTCGACAACCCCCGAATCTCAGGAAGTTGCGGCGTCAGACTCCGCTGACGCTTCCTGAACTTTTTCTCCTACGCCTAGACGAACCGCAGTCTCGACCACCGTACGACTAATCTCCTGGCCCGTGAGCCCGACGTTGGCAAGGATTTCAGCCCGCTTCGCGTGCTGGAGAAATTCCTTGGGCAAGCCGAAGTTGAGAATCGGTACGGAATAACCGGCAATTGCAAGAGCGCTGCCGATCGCGGCGCCAATGCCCTCATCGCGAAGACCGTCTTCGATCGTGACGACAAGTTCGGCATTGCCGACAGCGTGCACAAGGTCCTCTTCGATCGGGAGGGCCCACAGCGGATCCACCACTCGTACCCGCAGCCCCTGATCTCCAAGACGGGCTGCCACATCAAGGCCCACAATCGCCATCGCTCCCACGGCCACAATTGCGATATCCGGATGCTCTTCCGCGCGAAGAACGTCCACGCTACCGAGCCGTTGTACGGCGGGGATTGAGTCGGGAAGGGCTCCCTTGGGGAACCGGATTACGGTTGGGCCGTCTGAAATGTCCACACTGCGACGAAGTCCTTCACGCAACGTGATTTCATCGCGGGGCGCACACAGACGTAAACCTGGCACGATGCGAAGCATTGCCAGATCCCACATGCCGTTGTGGCTAGCGCCATCATCACCCGTGACCCCAGCGCGGTCCAGAACGAACGTGACCCCAGCACGATGTAGAGCGCAATCCATCAGCACTTGGTCGAATGCCCGATTGAGGAAGGTGGAGTATAGGGCGACCACAGGGTGCATTCCCGCGAACGCCATGCCCGCCGCAGAGGTGGCAGCATGTTGCTCTGCGATGCCAACGTCGTATGTGCGCTCAGGGAATTCCTTGGCGAATGAGTCAAGGCCTGTCGGAGCGAGCATCGCGGCCGTAATCGCAACGACATCGTGCCGCTCGCGCCCGATGCGCACCAACTCATCTGAGAATGCCTTGGTCCACGTAGGGCCCGACGAAGCGATCGGTTGCCCGGTATCTGGATCGATGACCCCGACACCGTGGAAACGATCCGCCTCGTCGTTCTCGGCCGGGGCATAGCCGCGCCCCTTCTCCGTCAACGTGTGCACGATCACGGGACCACGGAAGAGCTTTGCACGGTTCAAGGCGCGCTCAAGGGCAACAATGTCATGACCGTCGACCGGGCCAATGTACTTCAGACCTAAGTCTTCAAACATTCCTTGCGGCGCGACGATGTCCTTCACGCCTTTCTTTACGCCGTGCAATGTTTCATACATCGGCATCCCAATCACCGGTGTGCGCCGCAGGATGCGCTTACCCCAGGACAAGAACTTCTCATATCCGCGGGTAGTACGTAGAGTCGCGAGGTGAGTGGCGAGACCGCCGATTGTCGGCGCGTAGGAGCGTTCGTTGTCATTTACGACGATGATGATCTGCCGGTCGGAGCCGGCGATATTGTTCAGCGCCTCCCAGGCCATGCCGCCCGTAAGCGCCCCATCGCCAATGACCGCCACGACATGGCGCTTTCCCAGCACACCTTGTCGCTCCCAGGCCTTCGCGATGCCGTCGGCGTAGGACAGGGCCGTCGAGGCATGCGAGTTTTCAATCACGTCATGCACACTTTCGGAACGTGACGGATATCCCGAAAGTCCACCAGACTGGCGCAGCGTCTCGAAGTCGCCGGAGCGGCCAGTCACAATCTTGTGCACGTAGGCCTGGTGGCCGGTGTCCCACAAAATCGCATCGAGCGGTGAACGGAAGACTCGATGAAGAGCCATCGTTAGTTCGACGACCCCGAGATTTGGCCCAAGGTGTCCACCAGTCTTGGAGACGCGTTCCACAAGGAACGAACGAATCTCCGCGGCCACCGACACACACTGCTCAGGGGTCAGCGCATCGAGATCCTCAGGACTCGTCATCTGACGAAGATCTACCCGCCCGGCTGCGTCGAACACGCTTCCCATCCTAGGCCGACCTAGCCAATTTCGCCCGCGCCCCCGAGGGCTTCCTCCACGAGATCAAGTTCACGTCGCGTGGCCTGCAGGCGGGCACCCTCACGTTGGATGGCACTGAGTGCCATCTCAATCGTGGCAGCCGAAAGGTCGGGAAGCTCCCGTCGAAGCGCCGAATAGGCAACTCGAGCACCCTCGAGAGACGCGTCGAGGTGATGGGCGACGATGCGTGCCAGCACAATGGGGTTTTGTCGGAGCGCAGGTTCGTCGCGAAGGACTGACGGCCCCTGATCGAGCAACCACAGCACCGCTCTCTCCACGAATGCATCGTGGGTCGGGTGCGGTACTTCGCGAGGCCAACCCGGTGGCAAGGCCACTGGTTAGACCAAGGAGCGAAGTACGTACTGCAGGATGCCGCCATGGCGGTAGTAGTCAGCTTCACCGGGGGTGTCAATGCGCACTCGGGCGCTGCGCTCGACGCTAGAGCCATCTGCACGGGTGACTCGAACCGAGACGTTTTCCGGAATTCCGCCGTCATTGAGCGCGGTCACTCCGGAGATGGCAATCTCCTCAGATCCATCGAGGCCCCACGAGGCTGCATCTTCGCCTGGCAGGAACTGCAAAGGCAGGACGCCCATCCCGATCAGGTTCGAACGATGGATGCGCTCGTACGACACCGCGATCACCGCACGCACTCCCAGGAGCATCGTCCCCTTTGCTGCCCAGTCACGCGAGGAACCCGAGCCGTATTCAGCTCCCGCCACAATTACTAGCGGAGTGCCTTGCGCCTGGTAATTGACCGAGGCATCGAAGATCGTCGATTGTGGGGCGCCAGCGAGAGTGAAGTCGCGGGTGAAGCCACCTTCGACACCATCGAGGATT
>JBIHZU010000195.1:0-3644 GCA_044240285.1 Candidatus Nanopelagicales bacterium
AGCGTTGTGCGTAGGTCAAGGTTCGTGCTCTCGGTAGTCGCCTTGAGCCTGCCCGTTCTCGCGCTCAGTGCATGCGGCAGCAGCAGTGGGGATGCCACCAGCAGTATGCCCGCACCCACGAC
Organism: Candidatus Nanopelagicales bacterium; assembly: GCA_044240285.1. Classification (GTDB taxonomy): domain Bacteria; phylum Actinomycetota; class Actinomycetes; order S36-B12; family S36-B12; genus CAINMH01. Next base: position 123 of record JBIHZU010000195.1, read on the forward strand.
TTCCGCATCGAGCTCTTCTGCGAGCTCCTCGACGCCGACGAGTGATCCCTCTGCATCAGCCGTTTACCCAGAAGCTTTCTGTGCGGCGTTCGCTCCACTACTTGATCTACCGGATCCCACGGGACCAACAGATCCAACCGTCGATGAAGCCTTGGCTACCCTCGAAGCTGCTAGAGCAGTTGGCGACGAACTAGGGGTAGCCCAAGTTGACGCGATCATCGCGGTCTATCTGGGCATGAAAGAGGGCACCATTACGATTCCTGTCCAGCAGGATGACCCCATAATTGCCGACGGGGCGTTGGCTATCCAGCAAATCATCCTCGGCTGCAACTTGATGCCTACAGGCTGACAAAGTTATGGGAGCGTCGACTCCGCGAGCGCCCGGTCGAACCCGTCTGACCCGCCGAGATAGCCCGCCAAAGCCGACGCGTCAACAGTGCGTGCGTGCGCCCGGCCCAACACCGATCCCGTCGCCGCGGCCTCCCGAAGGCGAAGCCACTGGGGCATCCCCAGGCGCGCCGGTTGGTCGGGGACTGCTTGAGACCACATAACCGAGCGAGTCTGGCGAACATCGCTAGACCAACCCAGCAAGGGGTCAGGTGACACCTGGAGGAGAGTCGAAGCGAGCAGGACCCGCTGGGCATCTGAGCCCAAAACGGCATCACCGGCGAAGGGTTCCCAAGCAGATTCATGCACCACGCTCGTCTGCAACAAGATCGGATCGTGGCCTTCTTCGTCCACCACGAGAACGAGGAGTCCGCCAGAATCTGCCCGACCAACTGCATCCACCACGACCATTCGCTGCATACGGAGAGACAGTGCCTCTGGTAGCGCCTCGCGATACTCGGCGAACATACGCAGGACCGCATCGGAGTCGACTTCGACTCGATCAAAGGGCAGTTCCTTACGGACGATTCGCGAATTACCTTTGACCCAACCAAGACGTCCACGCGCTGTGACAGGGAAGGCTGCTGACGCCGTTTTGCCCTTGGCACCGCCACGAGTCAGTTGTGCGTATGCGCCCAATGCCCCCGGCCCAGATGCAAGCCCCTGCCAGCCGCCCGCATGTTCGAGAGCAGCCGCAGACCTGATCGCATCGCGGTAGGAATGGGCAAATTGTGAAACGACCGTGCGCCCCTTCTCCACCGATTGAGTGTCACGCGCCAATCGCAGAGCAATCGTGCGTATGTCCCACTCCCAAGGCCCCTCGATGGCGTGCTCGAGGCCGCCAAGGTCGGCAACGACGAGTTCTGACCGCTCATCCCGAATAGCCAAGAGATGCGCAGTGGGCCCAACGAGATGTGCCATCAGACCCGACGTGGGTGCCTGTGCAACGACAGCACATAGCCCAGCGATGTCGAGGGGATCGAGCAGAAGCGAGGTTCCGGATGGCCACTCCATGACAGCAGTCCACGGCAAATTACGTCTACGCGCCCGACCCGCTTCACGGCGTGCGCTACGCGATGAACCGATTTCGATCCACGAAGGGCTAGTGAACACGCTCGTCACCTTAGAGGAAAGACTGACGAAGTCGCTCAAATCCCTCAGCGAGGCTGACTTTTGGCGCCCAGCTCAAGGCCGCTTGAGTCTCACGCTGATCGAACCAGTGCGCGGTTGCCAACTGCTCCGCAAGGAAGGTCGTGATCGGTGGCTCAGTCGTACGCTTTGCCCAGATACGTTCGGAAATGGCCCCAGCCATCCACGCAAGCGAGAACGGAACACTCCGGATCGTGCCCGCGCAGCCAGCTGCCGCTGCCATGCGGTCGAAAAGTTCGCGAACGGGGCGGGGTTCGGCGTTAGATACGACGAACGCTCGGCCATGGACCTCCGCATCGGCCGCGTGCTCAAGTGCTGCTGCCATCGCGTCGGCCGCATTGTCGACGTAGGTCGTATCCACGAGTGCATTCCCGTGTGCGACAACGAAGAGGCGTCCTTGCCGCGCACGTTCGATGATGCGTGCGACAAGTTGCGTGTCTCCTGGACCCCAGACAAGGTGGGGGCGAATCGCGACGACAGCGAAGCCTGGCGAGTCACTGTCGAGCGCATAGATTTCTGCCATTGCCTTACTTCGCGAATAGTGACCGCGTGCAGAGTTTGCGTCAGCCGGGGTCGCGCCCGCACCAACAAGAGCGTGACCCAGATGTGCCACTGACGGAGATGACACATGCACAACTCGCTTCACGCCAGCTGCCCGAGCTTCTTCAAACACATGCTGGGTGCCCACCACATTAACTTCGTAGAACTCCGCCCATGAACCCGTCACAGCCACTCGTGCAGCAAGATGCACCACCGCATCCATGTGCGAGCACGCCCCACGAACATCTTCCCGATCGCGCACATCGCCGAGGACCTCTTCAACACCTTCTATCCGTGCAACAACCGTGCTCGAGGTTCGCTGCATGATCCGCACTCTGTGGCCCTCACGAACCAGCGCTGACACGGTTGCTTCACCGAGAAGTCCTCTGCCCCCAGTGACGAGGACACGCATTAGCGACCCACTCCAGCCAAGATCGTTTCCGCCCAACGTGCGACAGCGGTTCGGTCGACCTTCGAATGGTGGCGAATATCTACCGGAAGTTTGTCGATGACGAGAACAGCGGCCACTTCTACGCCAGCCACTGCTCGGACACGATCGGTAAGGCTGACAGGCGCAACGCCCACGCGGACCGGAGCGACTACGACGATCACCGTCTGCTGGATGCCACGGGGTCCCACACCTACACATGCAGCACCCACAACGTGTGGCACCTGAAGGACCCGCTGTTCGGGTCCGACCGGCGTGATGGGTCCGGTCGCGGAGACAATCACGTGCGCGAGACGACCCTCAACCCAGAGGCGTCCCGAGTCATCCAGATGACCAACATCCCCAGTCCGATGCCAACCTACCGGCTGAGCCGACGCGTGTTGAGTGACCCAAAGGTTGTCATAGCGCTCCTTTGCATGCGCGGCACGAACCACGATCTCGCCGGTGATGCCTGGCGAGGCCGTGAGCTCTTCACCCGCACAACCGGCTGCATCGAGCGGGGCGATTGCGACTTCGACACCGTCAACCGGTCTTCCCACAAGTACTCCGTTGCTGATCCCTGCTGCTTCAATCTCGTGCAGCGACACGTCGCTGACGGGCAACACTTCGGTCATGCCATAGGGCGTGCGCGCGCTCGCAGTAGGAGCCAGCGCTGACACGGCGCGCAACACATCAATCGGCACGGGCGCTCCCGCACCGAGTATTAGCCGCAGCGACGAAAGCCACTCTCTCTCAGAGACCGTGAGTTGCCCAGCCGTAGTCGTAACCCCACGCAGGGCCGCCGGCGATGCCCACATCAGCGTCCCGTTGACCCGGGCCGTCGCCGTAGCAACCGCACGGGCGGTCAACGACTCAGCAGCCCGCAGGTCCATGTCGGGGATGACTGACGCTATGCCCAGTGCCGGGCCCAGCACGATCCATGGCGCGAAGGCGCCTACTAATGCGTCTTTGTCCGTCATCGCATAGTGATTAGTGAGTACATTTCTCAGCGCACTCAA
>JBIHZU010000196.1:0-3632 GCA_044240285.1 Candidatus Nanopelagicales bacterium
CGCCTTGAGAAGTTGTCTGGAAGTCGTGCGAGGCAACATTCGATCAGAATCAATGACCAGTTCCGAATTTGCTTCACCTGGGCCGATGGCGGCGCAGATGGCGTCGAGATCACGGACTACCACTGAAGGGAGCGCTGACATGAAAAAAGCGCATGAACCGGTTACGCCGGGTGAGATTCTATTAATCGAATTTTTGGAACCGCTTGGCATCACTCAGTATCGCCTCGCACAAGCAACCGGTCTTACACAAACTCGGATCAGCGAGATCGTCCGAGGTAAGCGCAGCATTACGCCGGACACCGCACTTCGCTTGTCTAAGGCGTTGGGAGTAGATGATCACTTCTGGATCAATATCCAGACTGATTTTGATCTTGAGGTTGCGCGTGATCTGCACGCGAAGGATCTCGCGACCGTGACTTCACTTGTATCTGGTGGATAAGCCACTCTCTGGCCCAAAGCCAATTCTTAGACGGTAAGGTCCGTGCCATGTGCCATTCGGATGCCAGCCGACCCCCTGCCCCGCCTCGTTTTGGGGAGGTAGTGGAGCAGAGTTTTCTGACTCTCACCGCCAGTGATGGCAATGAGTTCGCTGCATACTTCGCTGCACCCGCAGAGTCCCCGCGTTGTGGCGTCGTGATCTTGCCCGACGTACGTGGCCTGCATCCCTACTACGTCGCGCTCGCCGATCGTTTTGCCGAAGCGGGGCTCGCAGCGGTGGCGTATGACTTCTATGCCCGTACGGCAGGAGTGCCCGAAGGCTTCATGCGCGCCGAAGACTTCGTCTGGGAGCCGCACCGTGACGCATCAACACAGTCAGGCATCGACGACGATGCGCTCGCGGCGATCAACTACTTGCGCAGTCGTACTTCAGCCACCTTGCCCGTGATCACACTTGGATTCTGCTTCGGCGGCAGTCAGACGTGGCGGCAATCGGCGGGCGATCTGCCGATTGCCGGATCAGTGGGTTTTTATGGTCGACCAAGTCTTGTAGGTGATGCGGCCAACCACGCAAGCAAGCCAGTGATCATGATCATCGCGGGCGAAGACTTCGGCACTCCGCTACCTGATCAGCTCGCACTTGCCGAGACTATGCGCGCCGCTGGTGCCGAGGTTGAGGCGTACGTCTACGAAGGCGCACCACACTCGTTCTTCGACCGGTCGTTCGCCGACTGGACAGATGCTTGCGCCGACGTGTGGGACCACGTACTCGCGTTCACTGAGCGGCTTTCTGTCTGACCCTGTGGACAACCAAAAGCATCAAATTCGCTTTTGAGTAACAGTTCGGGCATGACACATTTCGATGACTCCACCGCATACGACCGCCGCTGGACGCGCGCGTCGATTGAAGCTCAGCGCGAGCTGAGCATCAGTGATCCGTTGTTGTTTATGGCGGACCACATCCCCACCACTGACCGTGCCGAGGGACTGATCGCGGTCTATGCCGGCATTGGCATTGAACGTGCACCGCGCATGATCTTGTTGCGCGACGTTCCTGAAGCGCTCACCTTCGACGAACGCCTCACCACGCTCGCCTCGGTAGTGACGCGGTTGGACGATGTTTATGCCAGTCCCGGCACAGACGACCCGGGCGTGATCGCTTTGGGCCTAGTTGTTCATCGTTGTGGCAGCAGCGTGGTCTCGGAGTCCGATGCCATGTGGATGCGGGCCCTGCACGCTCTTGACGAGATGACTGGCGTTGATCCGGTCGGGGTGATCGTGCGCACCAAGGAGGGTCACCTCGTCAAGGTGCATCAAGATGCGGCTGAACGCGCATCATGATGCTAAATTTCAGGGGTGCGCACAACTGTGAACCTTGACCCTGATACCGCTGCCACGGTCGAGGCCCTGCGTCGAGACAAGGGCCTTGGCCTGAGCGAGGCAGTCAACGAACTCATTCGGGCTGGCGCTGTGGCCAAAGGAGCAGAACGTCCACGCTTCGTGCAAAAGACGTACGACATGGGGTTGAAAATTGATGTCACCAATATCGGCGAAGTCCTCGAATATCTCGACACAGTTGAGGGGCGCACCGCAGTGGCTTGAGCCTCCGACGACCTAGATTCCATCGGCGGGACTCCGCACCGCAGCGCTCTTGGGCGAACTCCTGGGCAACTCGCAGGTCACCGGAAACCTGATCTCTGACGCGCAACTCGCGGCGATCGCCCTTGAGCACGGCCTCACGGTGGTCACCCTCGACTCTGACCTCGGCCGTTTCCCGGTTCCGGTGCTGGATCCACGCAGAACTCCCTGAATTGGGGGTCCTTCCCCATGGGGTACCCTTTACTGGCTGCCTTGGCAGCATGCGCCCGTAGCTCAACGGATAGAGCATCTGACTACGGATCAGAAGGTTAGGGGTTCGAGTCCCTTCGGGCGCACACTCTCGATTCCTTCCATATCAAGGCCATTCGCACTCTGAGGCTCTCAACACCCATCAGCCCGGGGCCAGAACGATGAGGACGTTGTGAACGGGAATCGAGCCGCACGGCTACTCGGCCTACCTTGGGCTATCCCGTCTCACGAATGCCGTTACTACTGCCCAATTGGGCGTGGAAAGTTCTTAGCGAGAGACTGCCCCGCGCCTGGGGTCGATGACAGTCTTGAGCCCAGATCCTGCGCGAACCTCGGCTAGTACGGATTCAAAATCTTCGAGTCGCGCGACCCGGCCCACCAGCGGTTCGAGGTCGATCTGCTTCTGGTGAAGAAGACTCATTGCGCGTCGCCAGGCGGTGGGTGTTGTCGCAAATCCTGAGGTGATGGTGAGTTCCTTGTAGAGAACCATGTCGAAATCGATAGTCACCGGTCTGCCGAAGATTCCGACACCGACGTACCTTGCTGAGGGCTTTGCAGCCGAGAGGCATGCTGCAGCGCCGGCTGCGCTGCCCGAGCACTCGATTACAACGTCAAAACTGCGAGGAACTGGTGGTTCGGTCAGCGTCGATGCGCAGAAGTTCTCTGCCAGTTTCAGGCGTTCGCCATCTTTCGGCAGACCAGCGACGACAACACGAGCTCCTTGTGCGAGGGCCACCTGCGCAGCCAGCAAGCCCATGGCGCCGGGCCCGGTGACGAGCACGTCGTCACCGACGTTCATGACGGCGGGGTCGAGGAGGCAGCGACAGACGCATGCCAGTGGCTCACAAAGGGCGGCCGCATGGTCCGAAATGTGTTCGGGTACCTCGTGAAGGTTTAGCGCTGGCACAACCATGTGGGTGGAGAACCCGCCGTCCGCGAAGGACCCGATCGACCTGCGGCGCAAGCACAGGTTCCGCAACCCTGCCCGGCACTGGTCACAGGTCTCGCACGCCGAAAAGTAGGTTTCTACCACTACTCGCTTGTCTAGCCAAACGGAATCCACACCTGAGCCCACAGCTACGACGCGGCCGGCCACCTCGTGGCCCATGGTGACCGGGGGAGCGGAGGCGTACTCATCGTCGATGATGTGTAGGTCAGTTCCGCAGACGCCAGTTGCCAAGATCTCTAAGAGCACTTGGCCGTCGGTCGGTTCCTGGATAGGCCGCTGAACTAGCGCGATGGATGACGCTCCGAGCCCGGTTTTCACCAACGCCGGAACTGTGTGTGGGGCCTGGTCAGTGTGTTGCGAACTCATGTCGGGGAGCCTCTCGAGTAGTTGGTTCCCA
>JBIHZU010000197.1:0-3627 GCA_044240285.1 Candidatus Nanopelagicales bacterium
CACCACGGATCAAGCCGTTACCACCGCGTCCGACAATTTCTGCTGTGGCTCCGTCACAGGTGGCTACTGGGGCACCTAAGCGGATCACTATCACCGGGACTGGCTTTATCGCTAGCCACATGACCGTCAGTCTGCGGACAGTTGGACGAAAGTTTGGGTGTACAAATCTCACAGTGGTCAATGCCACGAAGATCACCTGCACGGCACCAGCTCTGACTGCAGGCACGTACTCAGTAGTGGTGGGATTCACGGACTACCCAGTCTCCGCGGCGACCAAGATAAGTGGCCTCACAGCGGTCAGGCCTAAGAAGTAGACGGTGGGCGATACTGGGTTCGAACCAGTGACCCCTCGCGTGTGAAGCGAGTGCTCTACCACTGAGCCAATCGCCCGTCAGGCGGCCAAGACTACCAGCCCGTTTCAGGGGTCGATGTTGGCCATTGACTCCCTAGCGAACGTACTGGCGACCTTTTCGGTGATGCGCCCACTCGGAAGAGTTCGATCATCTACCCGAGTCACCGGGTGCACATCGCGCGTGGATGAGGCCAGGAAGATCTCATCCGCTGTGGAGAGGACCTCCAACGGCAGATCGGCCTCGCGCACGTCAGCCCACTCGCAAATCAGTGCGCGAGTGATGCCGGGAAGGCAACCACTGTTCAGTGTTGGCGTAAGTACCTCACCATCGATCACCACAAAAATGTTGGTGCCGGTGCCCTCACACAATTGGCCCACGGTGTTGCCGAAGATCGCTTCGGATGCGCCGAGGCTATGTGCGTGCGCGAGTGCGTGCACGTTTTCTGCATACGAGGTTGATTTCACACCCACGAGGGCACTGCGCTCATTGCGCGGCCACGGGACAGTGATCACGGTTGTCGTTACGGGCCACGGCGCTATCGGAGATGCGGCAACTACCACGGTGGCTGGCGCAGTCCCACGGTCGCTGCCGAGCGGGCCATCTCCCCCAGTGACCGTGATTCTCAGGCGGGCCAGCGGTGTGGGGTCACTTGTTGCGAGCAAAACTTCAACAGCTTCGCGTATAACGGCGTGGTTGGGATGCGCAAGACCAAGCCCAGCGCACGAGGTGCCTAGTCGAGCCAGATGGCGTGTCAGCGCAAAGGGCCGTCCGTTGACTACCTTCAGCGTTTCGAAGACACCATCAGCAACCGTGAACCCGTGATCGAATGGCGAGACTCGAGCCTCTTCGGCAGGCATGAGTGTGCCGCCGTCGTAGGACCCCATCCAGACCAGACTCATGAGATGGCACCTTGCCACACGCCGCTGGCTACGTCGATCAGATGTGCAGCTTTGAGTTGCGTTTCTTTCCATTCACGAGTGGGATCTGAGCCCCAGGTGATCCCGGCTCCGGTGCCAAAGTGCACCTGCTCCCCTTCCACCCAAAAGGTTCTGATGGCGACAGCTAACTCAGCCTCACCTGTGTCGGCGTCGACCCAACCGATTGCACCGCAGTAGACATCACGCGAGACGCTTTCCACCTCGTCGATAATCCGCAGAGCGCTCGACTTGGGGGCGCCGGTGACCGAGCCGGGTGGAAAAGTGCTGGCAAGGATCTCTGGCCACGTCGCCGCGCTACGCAACTCCCCCGCCACGCGAGACACAAGATGAACTAGTCCCGGATGCTCTTCAATTTTTAGTAGCTCCGGCACGCTGACTGAGCCCGTGTCGCAAATGGCCGAGAGATCATTGCGAACGAGGTCAACGATCATGATGTTCTCGGCGCGATCTTTCTGCGTCAGGTCTTCTTCGACGCGACCGGTGCCCTTGATCGGCCCAGATTCGATGTGTCGGCCAGTACGCCTCAGGAACAGCTCTGGCGATGCAGTGGCTACGTGTGCACCGGGCACACGCACAAACCCGCCGTATGGAGACGGGTTACCTGCGTCGAGTAATGCATGAAGGCCACCCACATCGCACGATTCCGGATCAGAAAGCTGTGCAGAGAGAACTCGACATACATTTGCTTGATAGACATCACCAGATTCAATGAGCGCTCGCACGCGTTGCACCGCCGCTATATATGACGGTTCATTCTGAGAGGATTTCCACGTTGAGGCTTGCGGTCCGGTCCAGGCTCCGGCGACCGATGCCGCAGATGCAGATATCCAATACTCAAATCGGGCGAGAACAGGATCGCCCCTGTAGGGGATCACGACTGCCCATCGCCCCGCCGAGTCCAGTGCGGCCAGATCCGAGGTAACGTCGATCAACCCCGAGGCGACGAGACCTCCTAATCGAGCGGCTGGCTGCACATTGTGCATTCTGCCGGTCCTGCCCCCGCATTGGTGACCAGTGCCTGCTTCGGCTAAAGTCCCTCTTTGACGGTCTGACCGTCATGCGGACGTAGCGCAGTTGGTAGCGCATCACCTTGCCAAGGTGAGGGTCGCGGGTTCGAGTCCCGTCGTCCGCTCGCAGGATCGCTGTTTTCTGGCGGTCCACCGCCTGGTGGAGTGGCCGAGAGGCGAGGCAACGGCCTGCAAAGCCGTGTACACGGGTTCAAATCCCGTCTCCACCTCTCTATGGGGCTCCTAGGGGGCTTTGTTCTCCGCAGCCGAGACCACCATCGGCACCAAGCTCAAGGACATCCCGGGGGCCAAGGCATTGGCATAGGTGGCCGTCAGGTGATCCTGATCGCGGAAGACCATGAGATTGGCTCGCACCATGGGGCACGTACCCACATAGCAAATTCCTCCGTTGAAGTCGACCGTGTCCACACCGGGCATCCCCTTGACCACGTCAACATCGACGCTCAGTGGTGGCACGACCAGATCAGCAGGTTCGTCGCAGAGAGCTGGGTTGGCAGCGTTCTTATCTACACATAGAACCGGATCAGTCAGCAGCGATGGCGTGTCGTGAATGAGGATGAATCGCGTACCCATTGACGTCACAGCCGTCGCCGAATCGCGCCAACCTTGATCCCACAGCGGGGTCTCCGCGTCGCCAGATACAACCTGGCCACTGGAATCCACGACAGAGGGCGGCTTGATGGAGTTAACCATCACAGCGACCGGCTTGGAGTTGTCTCGCATGTCAGCGAGGACGTTTTCGCGCCAGACATCGCACTCGGTGTACGCGCGCTTGTACGTCGTGAGATACGGAGTCACCTTTGGTGCCGGACAACCGGTCTTCGTGTAGGACACGACTCTCCAGCCATTCTCTTTGCCGATGACGTCAAGGGCCGAGACCCATTGGCCCGCGTGGGAGTCACCCCACAACGCCACCGTGATTGCTCCGTTGGGATCTCCAAAAATGCACTGAGGGATGTCCGTTTCAGGCACCGGTAGATGGCACTTTCCGTACGACGGCGGCCGGTCGTTACGTACCTGATCGATCGAAGGCGTGAGTCGTCCAGCAGGTCCGGGCACTGGCTGGATAGCGCCGGGCACTAACTGTCCTTGCGGGATGTCAACGTTGACCTTCACATGGACCGGCATGGCGTAAACAAATATGCCGCCGGCGAGTCCAATCAACGATGCGACGAGACCGACCAGCAACGACTTCTTCGTAGAATTCGCAATAGACGGAACCATGCGCAATGGAGTCTCGACGTAGCGATAGGCCAAGTAGGCAGGGATAAAGGCGAGCAGTGGCAGCCAGATGAGCTTGAGCCAGTT
>JBIHZU010000198.1:0-3624 GCA_044240285.1 Candidatus Nanopelagicales bacterium
CTGCGCAGCGTGCGATTGGCTATGCCCAATTCGACTCTGGGCTGACTCCGCTCCCGATTGTCCAACCGGGTGCGTTTAGTGCGATGGGTGGACTGCACAGTACGACTGCCGATCTGCAGAAGTGGGTCAACGGCTTTCTCGGCTTTGGCGAGCACCCGTTGTCGCTGATGAGCCGAAAGGAAATGCAGCACCCCATGAATTGGGCGCGCACATCGGTCGTGGGTGACAGATCAATCACTGCGTCGTACGCCTATGGCGTGATGACCGATGACAACTCGACACTGGGGCGATTCGTCCACCACAGCGGCGGTTATCCGGGTTATGGCTCGCACATGCGTTGGCATCCGCAGTCAGGTTGGGCGATCGTCTTACTCGGCAATCGCACGTACGCCAACATGCGTCGCGTGGGCGAGGAATGCATGAATGCCCTCGTCGAGCAGTTCCCACGGCCGCCGGAGCCGGAGCTCTGGCCGCGTACACGGGAAGCAATGTCGGTCTGTGAACGTTTACTCACTCAGTGGGATGACGCTCTCGCTGACCAGTGGTGTGCCGTCAACGTAGACCTAGATCGCCCGCGTGTGGAGCGACGGGCGGAGTGGCAGAAGGCGGGCGAAGGCGTCAAATCACCACAACGTGGGGCCGTGACATCCCAGAGTCGCGCCCACGCGAATTGGACTGTCCGTGATGGCGAGACTCAGGTCAACCTGGAAGTGTTATTGAGCCCGCAGAACCCGGCTTTGATCCAGCATCTTGCCGCTCGTCGTTTGTGAGCTTGTCGTTGCGATGAGCACGCAACCACACGGTCATGCACACACTGAGTGCGAGAAGGAGCACGAACTGCACCCAGAAGAACACCAGCACGTCAACCCAGGACCCGATCGGTGGAGCGCCGGGAAGGTTATTGCGTACGGTAATCAACGCAAATGTCAGCGCGGCAAACCACGTCACCATGCCGAAATCCACTTCACGCCGCGCGGTGACTACCCACCACATGACTAGTGCGACAACGACGCCGAGCGTCAACATCATGGCAATCATCAACAATGCAGAGGCCTTGGTCGTGTCGCTGCGTGAAAACGACAACGAGAGGTCCAGCCGTTCTGTCGAACTTCCGACCGCATTGGATTCACTCTCCACTCTCCACTGCGAGAACCCATCAGACACGCGAACCCCGCCATTGAGTGGAAGCGCTCCGGGGAGGGCAACACTTTGAGGGTCAAGTCGCTGTGCGGTCGCGGTCAGCTGAGTGCGGTGAACGTCAAATGGATAGTTGCGGACCGCACCCTCTACCTCGAGCCGAGCAGTTACGGCCATCTCTGGTGATCCGGCAGGGAAGATAAAGACGTTCTGATCGAGTGTGGGGCTGAGCGCGACTTCGATGCCTTGGCTGAGTGTGCCGTTAGGGCCGTAAAACGACGGGTCCGCATCGATGCGAATGACCACAGTCACGGTTTCAGTGGTTGGATCGAAGAACTGCGGGATGACATCGATGTCAAGGCCACCTGCGGGTGGAGTTTTGGGGGTGAAGTCTGAAGCCGGCGAAGTGGAAGTCGAATACATCCACGCGAATCCGACGTAGGCCAGGGCCACAGCGGCGATGAGCGCAATCGCGATCCAAGTCCGTTTCTTCACGCCCGTAGCCTACCGAGTGCCCGGGCCGTGATGGTCTCAACTCTGGACTGGATACGCTGTCATTCACCGATCTACGAGAGGTAGCCAGCGTGAAGCGTTTCGAGGGTAAGACGGCAATCGTCACTGGCGCCAGCCGCGGAATCGGTCTTGGCATCGCCGAGCGACTCATCTCCGAAGGTGCGCGCGTGACCATCACTGCGCGCAAGCAAGAAGCACTCGACGAGGCCGTCGCCGAGCTCGGTGGCCCGACGAAGGCGCTTGCCGTCGCTGGCCGCGCCGATGACGCTGCTCACCAGGACGAGACCATCGCTCGCACGATCGAGGCATTCGGCAGTGTGGACCTACTGGTCAATAACACTGGCATCAACCCGGTCTATGGCCGCATGATCGATCTTGATCTCGATGCGGCTCGCAAGATCGTTGAAGTGAATTGCCTCGCCACTCTGTCTTGGACGCAGAAGGTGTATCGCGCGCAGATGGAGTCGCGTGGCGGTTCGGTGGTCAATGTTGCGTCAATCGCAGGCCTGCGTCCAGCACCTGGCATCGGTATGTACGGCGCGAGCAAGTCGATGCTCATCCACATCACCGAAGAACTCGCGGTCGAACTCGGACCTCACATCCGCGTCAACGCGGTAGCGCCGGCAGTCGTGAAGACCAAGTTTGCCTCTGCGCTCTATGAGGGACGCGAAGACGAGGTGTCATCGGCCTATCCGCTGAAGCGACTGGGGGTGCCCGAAGACATCGGCAGCGTTGTGGCGTTCTTGCTCTCTGATGATGCAGGTTGGCTCACGGGGCAGACGATCACCGTTGATGGCGGTCTGTTGCTGACCGGTGGCGTCTGAACCTCCACTGCAGTGTGGTGAAGCGAAAAGCGCGCTCCGCGGCGTAGTCTGAAGCAGACTCGTTGGGAGATCGCATGTCGCGACCGATCGCTATCGGTGTTGTTGTGCTTGGCTCTGCTTTGGTGCTTGCTGCATGTGGATCTAACGGGTCGAGCCCGACCTCAACCTCAAGTTCGGTGTCCCCAACTGGCTCGCCATCTTCGAGCGCGAGTCCCACTCCAGCACCGACAACGCCAAGCCCCGCCCCGTCGTACTCATTTCTTTTCGTGGGTGATGGCCTTGACCGCCCCGATTTTCAAGACATAGGCGTATCCGACGCGCGCGGTGACGTAATTGTCGTGGCGGTTCGTACGAAATCAGACACCACAGGCGTCGACGTGGGGTTGGTCTTTTCAACCGATGCAGGTGATACGTGGGCATGGGGCGGACCGCTTCAACTACCTGGGGAGCAATTGGCTCAGGGCATCATGATCACCCCACAGGGCGTAGTTATCGTGGGCGAAACACGTGCGGGCGAAGCGGATCCTAAGCCTTTCATGGCCGCGGCCGCTGCACCCAGCTTTGATCTTGTCGCGGTGCCCCTGTCTGCAGAGTTCGCGGGACCAATCTCCTTACGTGACGTCGCCCTCGTCCAAGACCAGTGGGTGATCGTCGGCCTCGGGCGCGATGACGCAAGCTATGCAACGTTGTTGTGGCGGTCGAGTGATCAAGGCGTGACGTGGAGCCGCTCGGTGATCGCGCTACCTGGAGTAATGGCCCCATCACAGTTGGTAGTGGGGCCCGATGGAGCGTGGAACATTGTGGGCGCAACGCAGAAGTCCGCCGCATGGGCGCGATCCGAAGATGGAGGTGTGCAATGGACATACGTGCAGCCCGATACCTTTGCAGACAGCGACGACGCCTTCCAATTCATTGTGAGCGCCAATAACGTCGTGGGCATACTCGGATTGCAGGACGCCAAGGTCGTCCTATGGGTCGCTGACGCGCAAGGTGCTCTGATGCGCATGCCACTGCCGGACCCTTCAATCCGGGCAATCGCCTTTCAAGGAGAGCAAGTGGTGACCGCTGGTTCGCCTGCGAACGACCGAATCGACTTCTGGTCTCTTGATGCCGGTGTATGGGACAAGGCTGGGTCCATCCTTGGCGCACC
>JBIHZU010000199.1:0-3612 GCA_044240285.1 Candidatus Nanopelagicales bacterium
ACGACGCTTGACTCGTGGCAGCCATCGAAGGAGGGCGACTACATCGCCTACCAACTCTCAGTCGGTGGTAACGAAGAGTCGGTGCTGTATGTCATGGACGTGAGCACGGGTGAGACCGTTGATGGTCCGATCGACCGCTGCCGCTACTCCCCCGTCGCGTGGATTCCTGGTGGTGAGGCGTTCTACTACGTACGTCGCATTGCGCCAGAGTTGTTGCCCGAAGCCGAGCAGCATTTCCATCGCCGGGTCTACCTGCATCAACTTGGGGCGCCCACCGACACCGACGTGCTGGTGTTTGGAGCTGGGATGACGATGACGAACTACTACGGCGTCGAGGTCAGCATTGATGGCCGCTGGCTGCAGGTCTCAGCATCAGAAGGCACCGAGCCGCGCAATGATTTGTGGCTTGCCGATCTGACGAAGTCACCCAGCAATGCGCCGGCCTTCACGTTGGTGCAAGGCGATGTTGATGCCAACACCGGCATTAGCACTGGTCGCGACGGTCGGTTCTATGTCAGTACTGATCTTGACGCACCACGCGGGCGCGTCGCAGTGTGTGATCCAGCAACGCCCACCTCGGAGCACTGGGTTGATCTCATTGCTGAGGACGAAGACGCGGTGCTGGACGGGTTCGCAGTGTTAGACGGTCCCGAGGTCGCCTCACCGCAGTTACTGGTGACTCATACGCGTCATGGCATCAGTGAGATGACTCTGCGTGATCTGGCCACGGGCGCAGTCATTCGCGAAGTCGAGTTGCCTGGTGCGGGCACGATCTCTGGTCCGATCGAACGCCCCGAGGGCGGCCCGGTCGTGTGGTTTGTCTACACCGACAACACCACCGTGCCGCATGTCTATGCCTTCGACGCGCGCACAGGGGAAGTCACGCTTGCGGCTTCGCCTCCCGGAGTCGTTGAAGTGCCGCGCGTCTTCTCGCGTCAAGTGATCGCGACCTCCGCCGACGGCACTCCGGTGCGCATGATCGTGCTCTCGCCGACTGAAGAGCCTGATCGTGCGCGACCTGCAGTGCTATACGGCTATGGCGGCTTTGGCATCCCGCTCACCCCGGGCTATTCAGCCGCGATCCTCGCGTGGGTCGAAGCCGGTGGCGTATGGGCGATCGCCAATCTCCGCGGCGGCGGAGAAGAAGGCGAAGAATGGCATCGAGACGGCATGCTGGGCAAGAAGCAAAACGTCTACGACGACTTCCACGCGTGTGCGCAGTTCTTGGCTGATGAAGGCTGGACCACCGCGCAACAACTTGGTGTCTACGGCGGATCCAATGGTGGTCTCTTGGTCGGTGCGGCAATGACACAACGACCCGATCTCATGAACGCGGTCGTGTGCACGGCGCCCCTGCTCGACATGGTGCGCTATGTGACCTCTGAGTTGGGGCCGACGTGGACAGTCGAATACGGCGATCCAGAGATCCCCGAGCAACTCGATTGGTTGCTGGGCTACTCCCCCTATCACCGCGTGGTCGAAGGCACTGATTACCCGGCAACGATGTTTGTCGTCTTCGACAACGACACTCGCACAGATCCGATGCATGGCCGCAAAATGTGTGCGGCCGCGCAGCATGCGACCAGTGGCGAGCGGCCCGTGCTGATTCGCGCTGAGGGCGAGGTCGGCCACGGCGCACGTTCGCTCACGCGTTCTATCGATGAGACGGCAGAGACCTTGTCGTTCCTCGCCCGTTGGACCGGATTGGAAACACTATGAGCGAACCAACCCCCTACGAACGATTCGGCGGTGCGCCGTTCTTCGAGGCACTCGTGCACGAGTTCTACGAATATGTCGCCGTTGATCCCGTGCTGCGGCCGATGTACCCAGAAGAGGATCTGGGGCCCGCAGAGCGTCGCTTCACGATGTTCCTTGAGCAGTATTGGGGCGGACCGGGCACCTACTCCGAGGAGCGCGGTCATCCGCGACTGCGCATGCGTCATCACCCCTACACGATTGATCCAGAAGCTCGCGATCACTGGCTCGCCTGCATGCGCGTCGCCTTAAGCGCGCGCAACCTTTCGGCAGAAGATGACGCCGAGTTGTGGACCTATCTGGTGTCGTCAGCGTTCGCCATGGTCAACACCATGGACCTACCCGAAGCCTAGGACTGACGTACGACGCGCAGCAGGTATTCGGTGTTGCGATCCTTAAGGAACATCTGTCCGCGGACAGTCGCGAATCGCTTCCATGGTCCATAAGTAGCAGCAGACACGCGCGTGGGGTCAGCAGCCAAAAAGCCGAGTTGGCGTGCATTGTGCAAGACGCGCATCGGCAGGCCAGCCCACGTCACTCGGGACCAGATCTCGTCGAGGATGCGTTGCTGGGTACGAGAATCCGCATCAGCTGATCGCGCGCGCAATTCGGTCACTGCTTCATCGAGCTTGCGGAGCAGATCCTCCGCGACAGCATGAATGGGCATCTGCCAGCCTTCGCTGGGTGGCAGGTCAGCCAGCGCCGACGAGCCAAGAACCTGATCGCCTGCGAACAGATTGACCTCGATGGGTTCGGCGGGCCGATCTTCGCCCAGCTCGCGGCGCACCTCGACTGCCGAGCGGGTCACGTCGCCTGTATCGCCCGTGCTGGGGAGTGCGAGAAAGGAAATGACCTCATGCGGCAGGACCGCGTAGACGCCGAGTGCATGTGGCGTAGCCACCAGGCGCACAGCAGCGCGCTGATCCCACGAGGCAAGCCGGTCGAGATGCCCGCGCAGGAGTGCGGCCTCGCGTCTGCCCAAGGAAGTCATGCCCTAAGCCTCCCGCGAATCCGGCTAGGCCGCGACTTGAGACTGCTGAGGAACTACTCGACGACCTCGAGTGAGCCGAGCAAGTACTCGCGGAAGCTCGCCGGGAGCGGAAGAGACTTCTCGGCAATGGGATCGAAAGCAACCACGACGGTGCGCGCCTTCGCCGCTAGTGTGCCGTCATTGTCGAAGATCCGCTGCAACTGCACGTAGGAAGAATTGCCGACAGACGCCACCCATACCTCGACCACAATCGGCTCGGGGTTGAGGTGGAGCGGACGGATGTAGTCAATCTCCTGGCGCGCCACGACCTGCGCGGGCATTTCGATGCCTTCTGCCCGCACGCGGCGATTGACGCGGATGCGCGCCTCTTGGATGTAATCGCCATAGACGACGTTGTTGACGTGACCGAGTTGGTCAAGGTCGGAAAAGCGACGATCAATCTGGATGCGATGAATGGTCATGGACTTAACCTCGCGTGAGTTTGCGATAGGTGGCACGGTGCGGGCGCGCTGCCTCTGCACCGAGTCGCTCGATCTTGTTCTTTTCGTACGACTCGTAGTTGCCCTCAAACCAGAACCACTGCGAATCGCCTTCGTAGGCGAGGATGTGCGTCGCGATGCGGTCGAGGAACCACCGGTCGTGGGACGTAATCACGGCACAGCCGGGAAACTCCAGCAGTGCATTTTCCAGTGAGCTCAGGGTCTCGACGTCGAGGTCATTGGTCGGCTCATCGAGAAGCAGCAGATTGCCGCCCATTTTGAGAGTCAACGCGAGGTTGAGTCGGTTGCGCTCACCGCCGGAGAGCACACCTGCGGCCTTTTGCTGATCGGGGCCCTTGAAGCCGAATGCGCCGATGTAGGCACGCG
>JBIHZU010000200.1:0-3606 GCA_044240285.1 Candidatus Nanopelagicales bacterium
GCCGACGAACGCGGAAGTCGTTCTTTTTCTGAACAAAGGTCCTGCTGGTGCTTACGCGATCATGGGCTTGGACCAGGGGCTTGTCGACGTCGTTGACGAAAACCTCCGGTGGCGTGTGAATGAGCCGACAAAGTTCCCATCGTCCCTTGAAGAGCTTAAGTCGACCCTCTTGTCCTAGACGTCTAGATTTTCAGCTCGGGAGCGAAATGTGACCCGCTTGCTGAGACCTCCACTCACAGAAGGACGTTTAGTCCAGAAAGTCGCCACATCTTTGTTTGTTGCCCGGTTGTGGCACTCCAGCGCGAGTTGTTGCCCGGTTATGGCAACTTTCAGCAGGGAAAAACCTGCCACAACCGGGCAACGATGGAATTCGGGGTGCCACAACCGGGCAACGATGGGAAACACGGAATGGGTTCGACCCCTCTAAGCCCGTGGACCTGTGAAATTCTCCTTTGGGTACCTAGTTGCTGACTTGTGGCAGTGCCCCTTATTCAGTTGCTGACTTGTGGCAATTATTTGGGTACGAAATGTTGCCACAAGTCAGCAACTAGAAGATTTGGGTTGCCACAAGTCAGCAACTGCGAAGCGGTTAGACCACGCGACCCACTCCGGTGAAGTGTGCGTTGGTCCATGGGGTGCCTTTCATCGGCGAAATGATCACGCCGACGCCGTAGTCGGATGCGTTGACGATTTTGCCGCGGCCGATGTACATGCCTACATGATGGGCTCCGTTGTCCAGGTAGAACACCAGATCTCCGGGGAGCGCTTCCTTTACTGGAATGCGCTTTGTTTGGTTGTACTGGTCGTGGCTGTAGTGCTCGAGCTGAACCCCTGCTCTTCGCCACGCGTACATAGTCAGGCCCGAGCAGTCAAAGGCACTAGGCCCCGAACCACCAGCGGAGTAGTTGTCTCCAACCTGTGCGAGTGCGATCGCGACAGCGCGCGAACGCATAGATGCAGCACGAGCTGCAGCCCGTTCCTTGCGAATTTGTGCAACCGCGACCTTGCGCTGAACCTGAGAAAACGCGACCACATGCGCATTGGTGGCTAGCGGTGCACGAACCGATGTCGTGCTGATGGCGACCTGCGGAGCAGTTTGATCTGCCTGCGCTGGTCCGGTTGTTAAGACTGTCGCGATGGCGGCGGCCAATAGGCCTGCCACCGAAATGCGACGCATGAGATGCGACATGGAACTCCTTCGATTGCTGCCTCCCAGGTGAGCTGACGGGCTCGGGCGCGAAGGTCACGCCCTACCGCGTGGGGAGTTGTGCTCCCACTTGCGGATTCGCCCCATGGACATTGCAGGAGTGCCCTGCAACCTCAGGTTGGGTCCCCGGTACGGCCCCGAAGGGCCGATTCGGCAGGTCACCCGTGCCCCGCGGTTGCGAGGCCTATTGGCGGGTGACGAAATGACCGTACGTTTGCTCGGTCATGATCGGCCAATAGCCGTCCAGATAACGGACAGATAACGGCCAGACCCACATGTCACATACGTCACACGAGGTCGCGAAGGGGGGGCTTAGCCCCGTGAATCGGCCACCGCAATGAGGAGGTCCGCGACTCCCTCGTCGGTATTGGGTGGCAGGACATGGGTAGCGGCCGCGAGGGCCCGTGGGTGAGCATTAGCCACTGCGTACGACGTCGTTGCCCACTCGAGCATAGGGATGTCATTGGGCGCGTCGCCTACGGTGACGACCTGATCGGGCCCTAGGCCGTGAGACCGGGCCACGTGGGCCAGCGTGCTCGCCTTGCTGACGCCAAGCGCGCTCAACTCCATCAGCGGATCATCGATCACGCCAGACGGCGCAGAGTGCGTGACCTCGCAGATATCGGCCAAGGCGCTGTGAGTAATTTCGAAGAGCGCA
Organism: Candidatus Nanopelagicales bacterium; assembly: GCA_044240285.1. Lineage (GTDB taxonomy): Bacteria > Actinomycetota > Actinomycetes > S36-B12 > S36-B12 > CAINMH01. The sequence continues at coordinate 1,866 of JBIHZU010000200.1, forward strand.
TCAGCGGACATTCCGAAGCCCGCTGGTGGCCGCATGAGCAGTTTGGCGGTTCCACCTTCTCGGAGGAGGTCTTCAATGGGCAATTCACGCGGCTTGGTTACGCCCTCCCAGCGCGGGATGTAGCCAAGCCCAAGAGCGAATTCGGTCACATCGGTGCTGTGGTGATCTGGTCGCCGAATGGCACGTTCTACGGCGAACACCGCCCCCGGGACCAGCGAACGAAAGCGGTGAACGATCTCGAGCCCCACATCTACTGGGACCTCGAATAGATCCGAAATCCGGTCGTCATCGAGGCTCAGCACGAGAGCGCCATTTGCGGCGATCCCGATGCCCCGGTGACCAGTCATCTCGGCGACGCCCTCGAGCCAGCGTGGGGGGCGACCAGTCACGATTACGAGGTCGACATCGGTCTCTCGCAGCCGATCCAGAGCGGCTCGGGTGCGCGGACCTACCGTGCCATCGGGCAGCAGCAGAGTCCCGTCGAGATCTGTGGCGACCATGCGTACGTCAGGAGGAAGAGTCACGTGAGGTGCCACGAGGGTCATGCTCTCACCCCCGGCGTCACGAGCGACCCGGCGACCGCCCCGACTGCGGATTTCTCGAACCGGCTTGCCATGCTCTGGCATGGGCAATAGCGTCCGGGTACTTACTTAGGGTAGTCGAGTCGAGGAGCAGATCACATGGATGACAGCGTTCGCCAGCACAAGTACGTCCTCTCCGAGGACCAGATGCCGACGACTTGGTACAACGTCATTGCCGATCTGCCCAGTCCGCCGCCCCCGCCGCTGCATCCGGGTCGCCTTGATCCAGTTGGCCCAGATGATCTGCTCCCGCTCTTCCCGATGGATCTCATCCTGCAGGAGGTCACGACTGATCGTTATGTCGAGATTCCTGGCGGCGTCCTCGATGTCTACCGTCAATGGCGTCCATCGCCGTTGTTCCGCGCCCATCGTCTCGAGAAGTTGCTCGGCACTCCAGCGCGCATTTACTACAAGTACGAAGGCGTGTCACCAGCTGGTTCACACAAGCCCAACACGGCGGTGCCGCAGGCGTACTACAACAAGAAGGACGGCACTAAGAAGCTCACAACTGAGACGGGTGCTGGTCAATGGGGCACTGCGCTCGCATTCGCGTGTGCGCTGTACGACCTCGAGTGTGAGGTGTGGCAGGTAGGTGCGTCGTACGACGCCAAGCCGTACCGCCGCATGATGATCGAGACCTTCGGCGGCACTGTGCACCGTAGCCCGTCCAACCTGACCGCAGTGGGTCGCATGCTTGCCGAAGACCCGCGCAACTGGTCTGGCTCGTTGGGCATCGCAATCTCCGAAGCCGTCGAGGTTGCTGCGATGGATCCCAGCGCACGTTACGCGCTGGGTTCAGTGCTCAACCACGTGCTGTTGCATCAGACTGTTATTGGTGAAGAGGCACTGCTTCAGTTGCAGATGGCGGGCGATACGCCGACGCACATTGTGGGTTGCACCGGTGGCGGCTCCAACTTCGCTGGACTGTCGTTCCCGTTCTTGCGCGAAAAGCTCGCTGGACGCATCAACCCGCAGATCACTGCGGTTGAGCCGGCTTCGTGTCCGTCACTTACGCGTGGTGTTTACGCGTACGACTTCGGAGATACGGCAGGCATGACGCCGCTGTTGAAGATGCACACTCTCGGACACGACTTTGTGCCCGATCCCATCCATGCGGGTGGACTTCGTTATCACGGCATGGCGCCGCTCATCTCGCATGT
>JBIHZU010000201.1:0-3592 GCA_044240285.1 Candidatus Nanopelagicales bacterium
TCTTCGCCACGTTTTGATCAGGCGATTATTGGGGGTAATGCCTCAATCACCGGCGACTTCGATAAGCAGTCCGCCGAGGATCTCGCGAACGTTCTCAACTACGGCGCGCTTCCGGTGAAGTTAGAGATTTCTGAGGTGACAAGTGTGTCACCGACGCTGGGAGCGGATCAACTTCGCGGCGGAATCATTGCTGGCATCATCGGCTTGGTTCTGGTGATGCTCTACCTGCTCTTCTACTACCGCGCTTTGGGCGTTATTGCAGCGCTCAGTCTCATTCTTGCTGGTGGCATGACTTACGCGGCATTCGTGGGGATGGGAAACTCCACGGGACTCGCCCTCACCTTGGCGGCAATTGCAGGAGCGATCGTCTCTATCGGTATCACTGCTGACTCGTTCATCGTGTACTTCGAACGAATCCGAGACGAAATTCGGGACGGCAAATCGCTTCGTCAAGCGACCGACGCCGGTTGGTCTCGGGCTCGTCGTACCCTCCTTGCTGCTGACTTTGTGTCTTTGCTAGCGGCAATTGTGCTGTTCTTTTTGGCAATTGGTGGCGTTCAAGGTTTCGCCTTCGCATTAGGACTCACGACAGTCGTCGACGTCATAGTTGCGTTCTTGTTCACGCGCCCACTTGTGGTGCTGTTTGGTCGGACGGGTTGGCTGCAACGAGGAAGTGCGATGACTGGGCTTGATCCGCGTCGACTCGGGGGGCGCTCGTTGGTGACGACCACAACGAAAGGCCGTAAGTCTGTGTCAGCGGCAAAGGCACAAGCGGCCGTCGATAAGAATGGTGACTCACCCGAGGGAGGCGAGCTCTGATGGGACTTGGATCGCTGGGGCACCGGCTCTACTCCGGTGAAGCCTCCATCAACTTCGTTGGTCGACGTAAAATGTGGTACCTCATCTCTGCAGTCATCCTCATCCTCGCTATTGCGGCATTGCTCGTCCGCGGCCTAAACCTCGGCATCGAATTCCGTGGAGGCGCCGAGTTCCGCATACCCAGCCCGACGTGTTCTGTAGAACAGGCGCGCAGCACAGCTTCAGATGTCGTCGGTGGCGAAGCCATTGTCACGCAAACGGGTGCAGGCGATATTCGTGTACAGGTGCCGCCTATTGATCCGAAGACCAGTGACCAAGTTGTTCAGGCTCTCGCCGCTGAGTGCGAGGTCCCAGCAGGTGACATTCAGTCTCAGTTAGTGGGGCCCACGTGGGGTGGTGAGATAGCCAATAAGGCACTGATCGCTCTTGTGGTGTTCCTGCTGCTCGTGGCGATCTTCCTTGCCATCTACTTCGAGTGGCGAATGGCGCTAGCGGCGCTCGTCGCCCTCATCCACGACATCGTGATCACTGTGGGCATTTATGCCCTCACCGGGCTAGAAGTCACGCCCGCGACCATCATCGGTTTCCTCACGATTCTTGGCTATTCGCTCTACGACACCGTCGTGGTCTTCGACAAAGTCAAGGAGAATACGAAAGGCATCACCGGTCAGTCAGTCATGACCTATAGCGAGTCAGCCAACTTGGCGGTCAATCAGACTCTGGTCCGGTCGATCAACACTTCGGTCGTTGCCCTGCTGCCTGTCGTAGCGATCATCATTGTTGGCGCGGGAGTGCTCGGTGCGGGGACCTTGCTCGACCTCGCCGTTGCCCTCTTGGTTGGCATGGTCGCCGGTACCTACTCGTCGCTGACCATCGCCACGGTATTCCTAGCGCAGCTGAAGGAAGCCCAGCCCGAAATGAAGGCGCTCGCTCAACGTGTTCGTGGACGTCGCGCTGCTGGTCGGACCAAGGAGGGCGAAGAGGGCGTCGCCCTGGCGGAGTCAGGCGGGCGTGTGCAGCCAAAGAAGCAGGTTCGCTCCAAGCGTTCAAAGCGCGGCTGATCGAGCGCCTACACTAGGGTCACGTACGACCTAGAGGAGTCCAGTGGCGCAGGATCTCAGTTTGAGATCACGACTGGCCCGGTTCACATCGAACCGATCCGGCCCGTCGGAGTTGGACCCTGTGCTCAAGGCGTTGCGACAGTTCCACCCCAAGAGCGATGTCAAGGTGCTTCAACGCGCCTATGAGGTATCCGCCTATCTCCATCGTGATCAACTGCGCCGCTCGGGCGAGCCGTACATCACTCACCCGATTGCTGTGGCGCTCATTCTGGCCGAACTAGGGATGACCGTGCCGACCTTGGCTGCGGCGCTCCTCCACGATGCGGTCGAAGACACTGAGTACTCCCTCGACGAGTTGCGAGAGGATTTTGGTGCGGAGATTGCAGCCCTCGTTGATGGTGTTACGAAACTTGATCGCGTCAAATACGGGGAAACATCGGCTGCCGAAACGGTCCGCAAGATGGTTATCGCAATGGCGCGTGACGTACGCGTGCTTGTGGTAAAGCTCGCTGATCGCCTGCACAATATGCGTACTTTGCGCTATATGCCCATCGATAAGCAAGAGAAGAAGGCACGCGAAACGCTGGAAATCTATGCCCCTCTGGCCCATCGGCTTGGTATCAATGCGATGAAGTGGGAGCTGGAGGATTTGTCCTTCGCAACACTTCATCCGAAGATGTTTGAGGAGATCGTGTCGCTCGTGAGCCAGCGCGCTCCTTCCCGCGATTTCTTCCTCGCGAAGGTTGTCACCGAGATCGAAGAGGATCTTCGCAGCGCAAAGCTTCGTGCTTCTGTGACTGGCAGACCCAAGCATTACTACTCGATCTATCAAAAGATGATCGTGAAAGAACGTGATTTCGCTGATATCTACGACCTGGTAGGCGTACGCGTGTTGGTCGACTCAATTCGCGATTGCTACGGGGTACTCGGCATCGTCCACTCCAGGTGGAGTCCGGTCCCTGGTCGTTTTAAAGACTTCATCGCTATGCCTAAGTTCAATATGTATCAGTCGTTGCACACGACGGTCATCGGCCCCGATGGCAAGCCCGTCGAATTGCAAATCCGCACCCGCGAGATGCATCGCGCAGCGGAGTTTGGCGTGGCAGCTCACTGGCGCTACAAGCAACAAGACGTCAGTGGTAAGAGTGGTCCAGATGATCTCGGGTGGCTTCGCCAAGTCCTTGAGTGGCAACGTGAAACTGACGATCCTGCTGAGTTCCTCGACTCGCTGCGATTCGATCTGAATTCGACTGAAGTGTTCGTCTTCACGCCAAAGGGAGATGTGATCGCCCTTCCAAGTGGGGCGACCCCGGTTGATTTTGCTTACAGCGTTCACACTGAGGTCGGCCATAAATGTGTGGGGGCCCGAGTCAACGGCAAGTTAGTGTCGCTCGAGTCCGCGCTGGAGAGCGGCGATGTGATCGAGGTCTTCACGACGAAGGCCGAAAGTGCAGGGCCCAGTCGCGACTGGCTCACCTTCGTAGCTTCGCCTCGAGCCAAGTCCAAGATCAAGGCTTGGTTCTCGCGCGAACGTCGCGAGGAGGCGATCGAAACAGGCAAGGAATCCATCGTCCGCGCAATGCGCAAGCAAGGCCTCCCACTCCAGCGGCTAATGACCAATCAGGCTATGCAGGGCATCGCAGCTGAACTTCATCAATCCGACATTACGGCTCTTTATGCGTCGGTAGGTGATGGTCGAATATCTGCCACGA
>JBIHZU010000202.1:0-3576 GCA_044240285.1 Candidatus Nanopelagicales bacterium
CACCATCTGTGAATCCACCAAAGCTTCACGGGGATCGACGGTCGCAACAATATTGGTGGGGAGCACGATGCCAGGGTGGTAAACCTCGTTCACATGCGTCGCATTGATCTGGTCGGCTACTTCAGCGTCGAGCCCCCACAAGGTGACATCGGCTCCAGCATCAGCCAGAACCATCGCGAAGGCGGTGCCCCACGAACCGCTCCCCATCACCGCTATGCGCGCCATCACTGCTCTCCCTTGCTCGTTCGCTTCCACACAAACCGCTGTGTCGGCGGTTGCTCCCCACGAATCTCGGCAAGAAGAGCCGTGATTGCATCCATGAGCCGCTCGGTTCCAATCCGCATTGTCTCAGGTGATAGATCCCCAGCGGGCAGGTCACTCAGATCAATGGGTGCGCCTATGCGGATTTCGATGCGCTTACGGGGAATTATGCGCAATTCCTTCTTGTAGGGACGCATGATGCGCTGGGCGCCCCAATGAGCCAGTGGAATCAGCGGGCGTCCGGACATCAGTGCGATCCGGACGGCTCCGCTCTTTGCTGACATCGGCCACAAGTCTGGGTCACGGGTCAACGTGCCCTCCGGGTAGACGATGACGCATTCGCCTGATTCGACGGCAGTCACCGCATCGCGAATGGACTTAGCTGCATCGGCACTCTCACGATATACGCGTATTTGTCCTGCATCTGTGACGATCCAGCCGATGAACGGCACCCGGAAGATCGCCTCCTTGGCGAGGAATCGGGGTGGACGCCCATTGTTAACGAGTACGTGTGAGATCAGTAGTGGGTCGAGCCAGCTCATGTGATTCGCCGCGAGAACGATGCCACCATCGTCGACGTGGAGATTCTCCTCGCCACGCCAATCGCGCTTGGTCACCAAAAGCAAGAACGGCTTCACGAGAATGATCGTGAGGCGTAGTGCTGGGCCAACACGCAATTTCGTCTTTCGAAGCCCCACCAACGCCTCCTCTCACTTGCTCAATAACCGTGACACCTGAATCTTGGCACCTGCGGTGCTATCCCCGGGACCTGAGGGACTGATTGGATGGTGGGGTGGCCTGGCAGGTGATCGTTCCCGTCAAATCCCTGACGAACGCCAAATCCCGACTCGTAGCGCGCCCCGGTTCCCAACGAGAAGACCTCGCGCTTGCGTTCGCCATAGACGCAATCGGCGCAGTGTTGAACTGTCCATCCGTCGAGACGGTCGTCGTCACCACCGGTGATCCATTGGTGCAAGATGCGCTTGGCTCACTAGGCGTCAGCTTTCACCAGGACACCGGTGCGGGTCTCAACGCATCCATCGTCGAAGCTGCATCTACTTTGCCAGCGGGGAACATAGCCGCGTTGGTCGCGGATCTGCCGTGTCTTGACGCACGAGACCTTGAAGTTGCACTTGCACGCGCCGATACATTGGCTCGATCATTTGTCTGCGATGCGGCCGGAATTGGTACGACTCTCCTCATGGCCACAAGCGGACATACATTGCATCCGCGATTCGGCACCCGTTCGCGCGCAGCACATGCAGCTTCAGGAGCCGTCGAGATCACAGATCCCCTACAACGGCTACGTCGTGATGTCGACACAGCAGTCGACTTCTGGGACGCACAACGCATTGGTGTTGGACCCGCTACTCAAGCGGCGATCGGATTGCGACAACACCCGGAATAGGTCAAGCGGAAAAGAAAAAGAAGTGGCCCGGTCAATAACTGACCGGGCCACTTCTGCGTTTCGTTTAGCGCTTGCGCGCGGGTGCCTTCTTTGCTGCTGCCTTCTTCGCAACAACCTTCTTGGCCGGAGCCTTCTTCGCAACAACCTTCTTGGCCGGAGCCTTCTTGGCCGGAGCCTTCTTCGCAGCTGCCTTCTTGGCCGGAGCCTTCTTCGCAGCCGTCTTCTTTCCGCCTGCAACGAGTGCCTTGAACTCCGCACCTGCGCGGAACTTCGGCAACGTCGTGGCCTTGATCTGCACAGTCGCACCCGTCTGCGGGTTACGGCCCTGGCGTGCAGCGCGCATCTTGCTCTCGAAGACACCGAAACCGCTCAGCGCAACTTTCTCGCCGCGCGCAACTGCGCCCTTCAACTCATCGAGGAGCGACTCCACGATGCTTGTGACTTCACGCTTGCTGATGTCGAATTGCGCGGCAACCGCGTCAATGAGTTCACCCTTATTCACTGACTACCTCTCCGTCAGATCAGGCCGACCCCGTGGCCGGCGCTATGCCTAACGTATACGGAGGGAAGAGTCTTAGTGCGCGCGGCACGCCCGAAAACACGTGATTATCCTTACGGGGTAAGGGGTTACAGCGACTCGGGGCTCAGTCAGTTTTCGGCAGAAACACCGGACGACGAGCCTCGAATGCCGTGATGTCATCTGCACTCTTTAGCGTGATCCCCACGTCGTCAAGGCCCTCCATAAGTCGCCAACGCACGTAGTCATCGACGTCGAAATTCGCAACAAGATCGCCTGCGCGAATCTCTCGAGCAGCGAGATCTACTGTGACTGGAGTGGCAGGATCACTCTCTAGGAGACTCCAGAGGCGTTCTACGACCTCTTGATCCACCTGCGCGGTGAGCAATCCACCCTTGCCGGAGTTGCCTCGGAAGATGTCGGCGAAGCGCGAGGAGATGACCACCTTGAAGCCAAAATCCTGCAGCGCCCAGACAGCATGCTCGCGCGAGGAGCCCGTGCCGAAGTCCGGTCCCGCGACCAAAATGGTCACGCCCTGGTAGGCAGGCTGATTAAGGACGAACTCCGGGTCTTTGCGCCACGCCGAGAACAACCCGTCCTCAAAGCCATGACGGGTGATGCGCTTGAGGTAGACGGCCGGAATGATCTGGTCGGTGTCGACGTTGCTGCGACGCAGGGGCGCCGCGGTGCCGGTGTGGGTGGTGAAGGCTTCCATCACTTCTCCAGATCTGCTGGGGAGGCCAGACGGCCCACGATGGCGGTCGCTGCGGCTACGGCCGGCGAGACGAGGTGCGTGCGTCCGCCCGGGCCCTGCCTGCCTTCGAAGTTGCGATTGGAGGTCGACGCACTGCGCTCCCCCGGCGCGAGCATGTCAGGGTTCATCGCCAGACACATCGAGCAGCCCGCCTCGCGCCACTCTGCGCCTGCCGCACTAAAGATATCGTCAAGGCCCTCTGCGTGCGCTTGAAGACGTACGCGCACTGAGCCTGGCACGACGAGCACGCGCATACCTTCTGCAACAGTGCGGCCCTTCATCACTTCAGCGGCTACACGCAGATCCTCGATACGTCCGTTTGTGCACGAACCGATGAAGACCGTATCGACCTTGACGTCGCGCATGGGTGTGCCCGCAACGAGGTCCATATAGGTCAGCGCGTTCTCGATCGCGATGCGGTCAACCTCATCGACGGCATCTGCGGGCGAGGGCACATTGGCCGATAGCGGCACGCCCTGGCCGGGGTTGGTGCCCCACGTGACGAATGGGCTCAGCTCACTTGCTTCGATGACGACCTCACGGTCGAAGACGGCGTCAACATCGGTCTGCAAGGTCTTCCAGTAGGCAACTGCCGCATCCCACTCCGCACCCTTGGGTGCCCGCTCTTTGCCTTCG
>JBIHZU010000203.1:0-3564 GCA_044240285.1 Candidatus Nanopelagicales bacterium
CGACGACTCAACCTCGGCCAGATCGCGAGCCGTGCGAGGCACGAACTTAGGCTGCTTGAGGTCATCGCGTTCGATTTTGTAGAGGTCCCAGAGTCCGGTGAGATCTAGTGGGCCAGGGAGTCGGAAAACCTCTTGTGGCGTCACTCCGAGTTCTTCGATAAGCAGATTGAGCACGTAGGGGTCGATCGAGTTGTCGACCTCCAACCGCACGGGTGGCCCGAATCGGCGGCGCAAAAGCTCGCGCTCGAGGGCTAGGAGGAGATTCTCAGCATCATCTTCCTCGACCTCCACGTCCTCATTGCGGGTGATGCGGAAGGTGTGGTTCTGCAACACCTCCATGCCGGGGAACAAGTCTCCGAGGTGCGCCGAAATGACGTCTTCGAGTGGCACGAAGCGTTGGTCACCCAGTTTGACGAAGCGGGGCAACAACGGCGGCACCTTGACGCGGGCGAAGAGTTCGTTGCCAGTTATCGGATTGCGTACGACGACTGCGAGATTGAGCGAGAGGCCGCTGATGTACGGGAACGGATGTGAGGGGTCCACCGCCAGGGGCGTCAGCACCGGGAAGACACGCTTCTCGAACATGTCGTTCATCGCGTTCTGCTCGGCAGGCGTGAGTTGTTCCCAGCGCAGGATGACAATGTTTTCGTGTGCTAGACCGGGCAGGATCTCGTCGTGGAAGACGCGGCTCTGCCGAAGCTGGAGTTCGAGCGCGCGCGCCCAAATCACATCAAGGACTTCGCGCGGCATCATTCCGCTAGCAGTTCGTACGGCGATGCCCGTGGCCATTCGGCGCTTGAGTCCGGCTACGCGCACCATGAAGAACTCGTCGAGGTTGCTGGCAAAGATTGCGAGGAACTTCGCGCGGTCCAAGATGGGCAGGAACGGATCCTCCGCGAGTTCGAGGACGCGCTGGTTGAACGCCAGCCAGGAGACTTCGCGGTCGAGGAAACGATCGTCGGGAAGCGGAGAATTCTCCGCCGCGATGAGATCCTCCCCAGCTGCGTCAGCGAACGCGGCAGGAACGGCGCTGACGTGGGGTTTGCCATCGATGTGACGGGCCGCCTCATGCTCTAGTCCACTGGTGACGGTACGTACGTCGTCAGCGGAGGGAGGTCGGGCGTCCATCCCCCTATGATCCCACAGCCCAGAGGGGGGTCGAGACCCCTAAAGACAACTGCTCGGTGAACTTCTGGTCCCTTACCTAAGGAAGTGCCGAGTACTGCACATCGCTATCCCAGATGGTGAAACCGAGCCGCTCGTACAGGCCGATAGCGCGCTCGTTTGAAGCGTCCACGTAGAGCAGAACCTGGGTCAATCCACGGGTCCGGAGATGGGCAAGCCCCGCCACTACTAGGGCAGAACCCAGGCCGCGAAGGTCTGCCTTGGGGTCTACGGCCACGGCGTAGACCTCCCCGAGATGTTCGTGACGTGGGCTCGACGTGTGCACCTTGGTCCAGTGGAAACCGACCATCTGGCCGAGTCGCTCGGCAACGAGGAAGCCTTGGGGTTCGAACCATGGTTCAAGCATTCGCATGCGTAGGTCCGACTCGGTGAGGTTGCCTTGATCGGGAAGGTCTGCAAAGGCTCGTGCGTTGAGCGCCACCCACGTAGCGTCATCAGTCCCAGGCTGAAATGCTCGAAGAACTACACCGTCGGGGAGATTCACGCGCGGAAGAGGCGCGAGGAGGGACCGGCGCATCTGAAGCAGGACGCGCACACGCTGGAAACCGAGGGAACGAGCCAGTTCGTCGGATCCGGCCTGTCTGCCGTGCGCCCAGAGTCGTAGTCCGGGCTCGATGTCGAGGAACCGCACAACGATTGCTCGGCCGATGCCCCGCTCGCGGGCTTCGGGATCGACGACTACCTCCGCGGTTGAACCAGCCACGGAGTCGGTGTTGTCGAGGTGTCCGTAGCCGACAAGCTCTGCACCGCGCCAAGCCAGGAGGTGTTGTACGCCGTGATAGTCGCCGTGACGCAGGTGAAGAAGGACCGGTTCAGACACTGGGCTTACCCCATCGGCCTCGGTTGCCCGGGCGATAAGTCGAGTCACGGCCGCATGGTCAGCTGCATCGATACGCGCAGGAGCGTCAATGCGCACATCGTCCATGTGGTAAATCTAGCGGCGTCGCGGCAACTCTCGGCCCAATTGGGTCTCCGCGGGGTCCTCTTCGAGGGTCGCTCGTGTTGCCTCATCGGTGCGTTGTGGCTCGAAGCGGTAGCCGACGTTGCGCACGGTGCCGATGAGGCTCTCGTATTCGGGGCCAAGTTTTGCTCGAAGGCGACGGACGTGGACATCAACGGTGCGGGTACCGCCGAAGTAGTCATAGCCCCATACGTCCTGAAGCAACTGCTGACGTGTGAACACTCGGCCGGGGTGTTGCGCGAGGAAGCGAAGGAGCTCGAACTCTTTAAAAGTCAGGTCAAGGACCCGATTGCGCAGGCGGGCGGAATAGCCCGCTTCGTCAATGGACAAGTCACCCGAGCGAATTTCTTCGCTACTGTCCGAGCCAGCGTTGCTGTTCGTTGTCAGCCGCGCGGCCGCGAGTCGGAGTCGCGCCTCTAGTTCGGCCGGACCGCACGTGTCGAGAAGGATGTCATCGAATCCCCAGTCGAGCTGCAAAGCGGCAAGACCGCCTTCGGTTGCGACGACAAAGACGGGGACATCCACGCCCGTCTGTCGAATGAGTCTGGTGAGGGAGCGCACCTGCGGAAGATCACGACGCCCGTCGATGAGTAATGCGTCGCATGGGGGAGCGTCAAGGAGGGCGGTGACCTGGGCGGGGACGATACGTACGTGGTGCGCTAGCAGGCCAAGGGCCGGCAGTACCTCCGAAGAGGGCTGCATGGCCTGGGTGAGGAGCAGCAATCGCACCCAGACAGGATAGGGCTCGTGGATTTCCGGCTTGTTTCCCCCGACGGGACCGTGCTGAGCGCCACACACGAGCCCGCTCGTGGTGGCCCATCCGGTCTTGCTTTCGTCGTGATCCCGGGTTTCTCGGGGTCGTGGGAGAACGCGCGGGTCCGTCAGGTCTGCGCTGAATTGGCTCGATTTGGCGGAGTGGTCGCCGTTGATCTACGCGGGCATGGCCGGTCGGAGGGCGCCACGACCTTGGGCAAGGACGAGCCCCTTGATGCTTCGACTGCGGTGAGATGGGCCCGAGAGCGATATGACCGCGTGGTGCTGGTCGGCTTTTCGATGGGTGCAGCGGTAGCGCTTCGCGCCACGGCCCTTTATGGCCGAGTCGACGCCGTTGTGGCTGTCAGTGGGCCAGCATTCTGGTACTACCGAGGAACGCGTGTGATGCGCAGACTTCACTGGGCCATTGAGCGGCCAGTGGGCCGTTGGGCAATTCGCACGTTTATGGGCACGCGGGTCACCTCTCGACGGTGGCCAGAGTCCCCGCCATTGGCGCCTGTAGAAGCGGCTGCGCGGTTGGGCGGCACTCCGCTCCTAGTTGTGCACGGTGACAAAGACGACTTTTTCCCCCTCGATCATCCCGAAGCGATCGTGCGGGCCGCACAGGCTGCTCAGCCCACGGGTGTTGACTTGATCATCGAGCC
>JBIHZU010000025.1:0-12150 GCA_044240285.1 Candidatus Nanopelagicales bacterium
AGTGACTGGGCCGCCACCGCGTAGTGCCGCACGAAGCGCGGGGGCCGAGAAGCAATAGCGCGGCTACACACGTAGAAGGCCGGAGTAGTCCTGAACGGACCCGGGTTCGATTCCCGGCACCTCCACACATACGTGAGCCCAGGGTTGATCCCCTGGGCTCACGTATGTGTTGGTAGGGACACGGCGGGAATCGGGAGGAGCTCGCCGGAGGTGAGCGACGGATCCCGGCACCTCCACGACGAGCGAATACAAAGAAGGAGACCCTTCGGGGTCTCCTTCTTTGTTGAGCGAGGAGGGGAGGTTGAGCGAGCGCAGCGAGCGATCACCTCCACAAATACTTGAGCCCGGGGTTGAGACCCCGGGCGCGTCCCTCACGTGCTTGTGCCCGCGCCACGGCAGGATGAAGGTATGGGCGCAGGTATGGGTGTGAATGAGATTCACGATGGTTCGTATGCCACCCTCTGGGCTGTAGTTGATGACTCGATGGCCACGTGTGAAGACTTGGTCGCTGCGTTCAAGGAAGCCGTGGGCGACGATGCGCTCCGGACAGCCGCTCTCACACACCCCAATATGACCGATCGCGCGATCGAGGCGATCTTCTTGGCTGGCGGTGAGCCCTCACAGGCGACCCTCGCGCTGTGCGATCGGCCGCGACTCCTCATGCTCTGGGCTTTGTCGCCCCGGGCAAACGTACGCGCCCTCGTCGCAGCCAATCCCCATACGCCGCCGGCAATCCTCGAAGAGCTTGCCGAGGATCGTGATGAGTCTGTGAGAGCCAGCGCCGTGGTCAATCAATCAAGTCGCTGAGTCCGGCCGTCGGCACGACGATCCATCCCTCGCGTGAGGCCTGATTAATCTGATCTTTTGACGGTTTGTGCCATTGGCCTAATCCATGGGCACGTGAAATAAGTGCTGCGATCACAGAGTCGAATGCGTCATCGTTGTGGCGACAAACGGATTCGTAGGGACCCAAGGAAAGCCATGGGGCTAGCTCGAGAAGATTGTCGACAAGGCCGGACAAGTGCGCGCCATTCGCACCCTTGTAAGAGGATGCTCGAAGGCCCCAGACCTTTAGCGCAACGGCCGGGTACACCTCGGCAAAACGACCACCACCCGCGCGATCCACGCTCTCGCCCAAGTCGCGAAGTTGTGCGAGGAGTGACGAAGCGCGCATCGCGGTCAATCCAATGCGATCTGTTGACACGCTTAGGGGCCAGCGACCGAATTCCTTGGCAACGATGTGATCAGTGAGGCGAAATGCCATGTTTCGGCGAGAGTCGTCTGTTCTACCGTCCCCCACCGTTTGGGTGTTGCGCTGGTGGCGGTCAACAAATGCGGTGAATGCATCTGGCCATCCAAAGGGTGCGTCTATGCCTACAAAATCCACCGACTGACACACCGCGATTATGGCGGCGTCCGTTCCACGCGTGTCGAGTTCAACCAATTGGGCTTCTCGGTGTGACCAAAGCACCGTTGCGACTGCCGTCTTGGCGGGTTGGGTTGCGAGGTCGACACCCACCGTCAGCATGTGATAAGCCTAACTGCCGTGAGTGTCGGCGCTACCTACAGTGGCTGGCGACTCGACCAAGCAACAGTTAGTGAACTAGCCTGACCAATGAGGACACCGCGAACGGGTCCGATAACGCCGAGCCGCTGAGGTGTGTCAAAGGGTGTGGCTGCGGAGTATGCCACTGAGAGCAAGCTTTGATCGTTGATATATTCAAGGCCTGCGATATAGAAGCGGTCCCTCATCCAAACCGGTGACGTCCACACATTCAACTCGCCCGCAACTTGGTTTATCGTGGTGTTGAAGGCAGTTGGTCGCGCAATGCCTGCGACAGACAACGAAATGACGTTATACGAAGTCGAACTAAGCTTCACAAAGACGATCATTTTGCTGTCGGGAGACCATGCGGGCTTTTGCAGTCCAAAAAGGCCTTGGCCCGAATTGCGGCGCGCAACAACGCGGCCCGTTTTCAGTTCGTAGATCACGTTCTGGGTTTCGGAAGCGTTCACTCTCTCGAGTACGGCGACATATCTGCCATCGGGGGAGGTGGCTCCATTCGACACGTTCCCGAAAGCACATCTGCGGCAAAGATTAGTGATGGCGCCTGATGCGACATTGAGGGACGCGAGCCGCCTGGCTGAGCTCGGGAATATGACGCGGGAGCCGTCCACTGAAACGGTGGGGAGAGCGAGGCGGTCGCCAGAGTACTCAATTTCGCGAACAACTTTGCCGTCTTTCAAAATGAGTAATCGACCGACGGCGTCGGCGGAAAGAGCTGTCTTGACCACCGCCACGACGCGTCCGTCTTCGGATGAACTTGGGAACGCCACAATCGAGCCGGCCCCCGTTTGGACATCGCCGACGACGGAAGTCCTCCCGCCGATCTGGCGAGACATGAGTGAGAAGCGCGTCTCGTCAGGACTTGGGCGGACGTAGATGGCCGCAGGCCCACCTGGCAGGAGTTTGGTGGGCGCGGCGCTGATGGGCATCGCTTGGACGGCTGTAGGTGCGAAGGTTGATGCCCCGAGGAGGCAGATAGTCAGGGCTGACCCAAGACGTAACAAGAGGCGCATTCGCTTATGGTGGCAGAAGGCGAGCAACGTCGCCAGCCGCCGTAGACTCCTAGGAGCTAGCGATGTGCGTGAAGTGAGTGACTTCGGGGAGTGATTCGAAGTAGGGCGACAGAAGTCGGCGCCACTCGATGAAGAGGTCCGACTCGCGGAAGCCCACCGTGTGGTCTTCAAGTGTGTCCCACTCAACGAGCAGCAGGTACTGCTCAGGAGTCTCGATGCACCGCGACAGGTTGAGGCTCCCGAAGCCCTGAGATGTGGCGATCACCAAGCGAGCCTGCTCGAAGGCGGTCTCGAACTCGGCCTCTGAACCGGGGCGGATAGCGAAGATTGCGTGCTCAACGATCATGCGGGCAACGTACCGCACCCGTGGATCTGAGCGCACTGCCGCTAGCGCCGGAATTCTAGGTGGCGGGTTTGACGTCTAGGACTACTTCAAACTCAAGCAGGCTCGCGCCGTTCGACACCGGCTTGCTGGGTTGACCGGCGTGTGCCGCTCGGGCATCGCCATCGCGCCACGCAGCGAAGGACTCCTCGTCGGTCCACTGGGTGACCACGAAATAGCGATCGTCGCCCGCGACGGGGCGCAGGAGCTGGAACCCAAGGAATCCGGGTGCTCCGTCAACCGAATTGGCGCGAGCGGCGAATCGGCTCTCCAACTCGGGACCGGCTCCAGCCGGGACACTTATTGCGTTGATCTTCACGACACTCATAGGTCCAGCCTACTTCGGGCCAGAGACGCTAGTCTGCTGCGCAACACAAAGGAGCCCTATGAACATCGCATTGTGGATCGCCGCTGGTCTGCTCGGCGTCGTCATGCTCATCTCTGGCGCGATCAAGATCTTCAGTTCGCGCGAGCAACTGGAGAAGAACATGGAGTGGGTCAAGGACTCCAAGATGGGCTTCGTACGCCTCGTGGCGCTGCTGGAGATCCTCGGCGCCATTGGCATCGTCCTGCCGGGTGCGATCGGCGTTTCGCCGGCACTTGTGCCGTGGGCCGCGATGGGTCTCGCGCTGATCATGGCGGGCGCCATTGTGTTGCACATTCAGCGTGGTGAGGGCTTCAAGGCCGCTCTACCGGCGATTGTGCTGCTGGCCCTAGCCGTGTTCGTAGCGTGGGGCCGCTTCGGCGCGTACGCCTTCGTGTCCTGAGCGCGACTACCGAACGGTGATTGTCTTAGTCTGATCAAGCGCCCAATATTTGTACGTTTTGGGTGCAGTGATCCGCAGCGAACACGTGCCTGCCTTTTTGCTGCCGGTGAGCGTGAAGAAGGTCTTGCGGTTCTGCTTGACCGGCGCCGCGATCGTGCACGCGCTTCCGTTGAGCACTCGAATTTTCACGGGAGTGCCCTCCTTGGTCACAGAAGCAATCTGAAGCCGCGCGCCGATGCCAAGAGTCTTAGCGACGGCAACATTGGTCTGTGCGGTATGCAGCCAAAGCTTCCGGATAGGACGGACGTAGCCACCGTCAAATCCGAACGAGACACCGAGGTCGACGGCGGGATTGTCGATCCGGTTTAGCTCGAAATTGGCGACGTACCAGAGGTGCCCGAGATCCGCGCTGTAGTTCCCAGCTGACGATGAAAAGTAGACGCCTTCGGAGAGTCCTTGCGCAGCTGCACTCGTGGAAGTCTGTGCGAGTGCCTTGTACATCGCCCAGATTTCCATGTGCGAAGGCAAGTACCACTCCGAGTTGAGAGTGGCGAGCAAGTCGAATGGATCATCTTGCCCAGTGTTCTGCGTCTGGCGCTTGAGGAGCTTTGTGTTGGCATCTCCGGCACCTACTCTCCAATCAAGCAGATTCGCCGCGAGGTTCGAATACTTGGGGACAGTGACCAAGGGATCGTTGACGCCTCCAAAGCCTTTATACCAGCCCTGTGGTGCTGCCTGAAGATAGTTCCAGCCGCCTGACGCTGCTGGAATTACCCCGCCACTCGAGTATGTATAGGCCCTGAGGTCGAGTTGCGTTGTCAGGGAGAACTCGGTCGGGCTGACGATTGAGTCAATGGTGCCTGATGCAACATTGAGGTCCGCGGGCACTGCTCCGGTGATGTAGATCCGGTCACCAGTGACAAGGTTATGCGGTGCAGATGTGGTGATCGTCAGATAATTTTCAGCAGCCGAGTTGATGTTCAAGATCCGAATTTCACGGTTGACGTAGATGATCTTGCCGCCACCGGGGCCTACATCGCCGACGCTGCACCGACCACCCTCCGCACAAGTGGCTACGGCACGAGGCACGGGCGCGACAGACGCTGACGCCGTACTTGGGGCGAGGGCAGCTCCGAGGGCCAGGGCTGCGAGGCCGGCGAGCAGGGGCTTGGTCATGCGGGTGACAGTGATCATGGGCATGAGAGTAGTCGGACTTGTCTCCTGTTGTCCTGTTTCTAGGGGGCGGGTTCGATCCGTACGCGCCTCCATGATCATTGGCGCCGATCCCACTATGCTCCCCATTCATGAGTCCTGTCACCTTGTCCCTGATTATCTGTGGTGTCACGTGTCTGCTTACCTGGATCCCGTCGCTCTTCACGGGCGACTCGTCCTGGGTTGACCGCATGTGGTCGATCATTCCCGTGGTCTACGCGTGGGTGTTCGCAGGCAGCGCCGGTTTGTCGGATGCGCGCCTCAACATCATGGCCATCTTGATCACGTTGTGGGGCATCAGGCTCACCCTCAACTTCGCCCGTCGCGGCGGTTACTCGGGTTATGAGGACTATCGCTGGGCGGTGCTGCGGGCGAAGATGAAGCCGTGGCAGTACCAGCTCTTCAACATCTTTTTCATCGTCATCTTCCAGAATCTCCTACTCATGGCCATCGTCTTTCCGATGTGGACGGTGACTGAGAATCCCAGCTCCGGTTTAGGCACTGGATTTGTCATCTTGGCCGCCTTGTTCCTCCTTGCGCTCATTGGTGAGACGGTTGCGGATCAGCAGCAGTGGAACTTCCACAAGCGCAAGCATGCGGCAATCGCTGCCGGGCAGACGCCAGAGTCACGCTTTTGTCAGAGTGGACTATTCAAGGTGTCTCGGCATCCCAACTACTTCTTCGAACTAGCGCAGTGGTGGGTTGTATTTCTGATGGGCGTCGTTGTTGCGGGCTCGTTATGGCAATGGACAGGTGTGGGTGTTCTTGTCTTGACTGGCCTCTTTGTGGGGTCAACGCGCTTCACTGAGCAGATCACGTTGTCGAAATACTCTGAGTATGCGAGCTATCAGAAGCGAGTATCCGCAGTGATTCCGTTCTTCCCACGCAAGCCTGAGGCTGCCAGCGCGACTGTGTAACGCGAAAGATATGTGTCGAAAATTTCTCCAGAAAAACTTGTAGATTTTTCATGTAGATACTTGCCGTTGTCAGACCTCTCGTTTATTATTTGAGGTAGGCAATTGGTTCGCTTTTCATAACCGCGTATGTCGTTTAATTACTTGGACTTATTGGCCGTTCGGCCGGGATTACGTCTCCTTGGGATTACGCCCCTGACCCCCCGTCGAAAAGGCTTCTAAATGTCCGTAGCAACCTCTCCTCCGCGTCGGTCGCGTCGCCGTCGCGTTGATGTCCGTGTACGCGATCTGCGTCCTCGCGTTATCCCGACACGTTCGGCAACTGAAGTAGTTGCTTCCCTCGCGGAGGTGATGGACGAGCTCGTCGCACTCGTTTCGCGTGGCAATGACGGGCTGACAGGTTCCACGGGTGTGGGCGCAGGTGACATCGCTGTGGCACTCGCGGGGGAGCGCCGCCGCCTCGAAGCTGCACTCGCAAGCGTCGTCGGCGTGCATGCATCTGGCAGCGAATGGGCGGCGGAAGGCTTTGCGAATCCCAAAGCGTGGCTGCGGGCCCACACCGGTGATGGTGCGGCAGCTGCTGGTCGACTAGTCGCCCAGTCACACGCCTCAGTGACATGTCCAGTGATGGCCGAGGCATGGGCTGACGGCCAAGTCTCCTGGAATCACGTGGCCGTCCTCGCAGATGCCCACAAAGCCTTTCCACAACTTCGGCCCGGGCTAGCGGCAATGGAAGCGGAGTTGGCCTATGCGGCGGCGGGAGTGGAGCCGGAGGAGTTTGGTCGCATTCTCTTCGAGCACCTGCATGCCCTCGATCCAGACGCCCTTGATGAGGCAGACGCGGCGAAGCGCCGCGATCGGGTTGGGTTACACGTGTCCCGCACGTTTGATGGATACGTACGCCTTGATGGCCTCTTGCCACCGGAGTTAGGCGAATCCCTTCTCACGGCACTTGCGGCTGCTCGCGAGGCCACCCGATTAGCGGACTCCGACCCAAGCGCCCCCAAATTGGCTGATCCCAAGATTTCCGGTTCTGCGCCGACCTTCTCTCAGCGCAATATGGCTGCCCTTGCGCATATCGTGGCCGCAGCCTCTTACGTGAGTGGTCCCAACGGGTTGCCTTCCGTGCAGGGTCAGCGCCCAGTCGTTCACATCACGATTCCAACGGAGTCACTCACGTGCGAACGAGGCGCCCAAGGCACCCTCCCGGGATGGATTGAGAACTTCACCGGCCAGCCCGTCACGCCGATCACTGCAGAGGCAGCGCGCCGCATCTCCTGTGATGCGACAACGCGCCTCCTCACACTCGATCCCCGCGGCTGCATCGACTCCATCTCAGCCAAAGTGCGTACGATCTCTACCGCACTTCGTCGCTATGTCTTGACGAGAGACGGCGGCCAGTGCAGATTCCCCAACTGTTACTCGCCCATTCACGAAATACATCACGTGATCCATTGGGCACACGGTGGCACGACGACTACCGACAACCTCGCTGGCCTATGTCATCACCATCATCATTTGGTGCATGAAGGCAATTGGGTTATCGCCGGCAATCCCGAAGAAACACTGACTTTCACAAATCCCTATCAACGAAGATGGTGTTCACCACCACATGTTTTCTGATGAGTGATTTATTGGCCGGTCGGGTCGAGCTTCTTGGCGTATCCCTTTTCAAAGCCGTTTTCTTCTTCCATGATCTGAAGTTCGAGTGCAGCCTTCTCGACGGCAATATCAATCATGGCTCGCTTATCGGCGATGAAGTCCATTACTGCAAACAGGACACCGGAGACGACAAAGGTGAGATGGATGATGATCATCCAAAACACGTGGTCTGTGTTCATTTCGTCGGGCTCAAGGAAGACCGCCAACAATTGGATGACAGAGATCGCGACCAGTGATCCGATGAGCTTGATCTTCAACCCAGAGAAGTCGACCTTACCCATCCACGATGGGCGGTCTTCGGCATCTTGTGCCACGGCGATCTTCGAAACGAAGTTCTCATAACCGCTGAAGATGACAATAAGGATCAGATTGGCCAGCAGAACGATGTCGAGGAGTTCGAGCAAACTGATCGTGGTGTCCTTGAGAGACGCTTCCAGCGCGATGGATGCTAGATGAATGAACTCTTGGACAAACTTCACGACGAGCACTACCAGGCCAAGCAGCAGGCCTAGGTAGAAGGGCACCAGAAGCCAACGGCCGTTGAAGAGGAGTGACTCGATGCCGCCTTCGAACTTCTTTAAGGCTCCGATGACTCCGCCACCGTAGTTTCGCTCGCGCTTCGTCACGTTTGTCCCCTTCATAGCAACCTTAGGGCTCAGGATACCTGCGAATTCGCGACCCGAAACCTCCTACTCTGGAGGCATGTGGCTGATTGCTGGAGGCTGGGCGGGTCTGGCGGCAATGTCGCTCCTGCTGGGTGGTGTCGCCGTACGCCTCTTTAGGCCTTCGGTGCGCTTCGTAGCCGTCGTGATGGCCCTCGGTAGCGGGGTCCTCATTGCCTCGGTGGCATATGACTTAGTTCAGGAGGCGAGCCCCGCGACCCCCATCCATTGGCTGCTGGTCGCTTTGATCGCCGGAGCGCTCGTGTTTGTCCTCGGATCCAGGGCCATCGGTCGAATGGGCGGCCGCCGTCGCAAGGCACCGCAGGGCAGCGAGGACTCCTCGGGGAAGGCGATTGCCCTCGGAAGCATCCTCGATGGCCTGCCAGAGTCACTCGTGTTGGGCCTCACTGTCCTGAGCGGGGGAGTCTCGCCGCAACTCTTCGCGGGCATTGTTCTCTCGAATTTCCCGGAGGGAATGGCCTCCTCGAGCGGTCTGATGAAATCGGGCTGGCGGTTTGGCTCGGTGATGAAGATGTGGGGCTCGGTCGTCATCGCCTCAGCCATCGCTGGGGCCCTGGGCCCACTGGTCCTCGCCTCAGCCCCGCCGATGGCTGCTGGGCTCGTGCAGTCCTTCGCTGGGGGTGCCCTGCTCGCCATGATCGTCGACACCATGATTCCGGAGTCCTATGAGGTCGAACGGAACTGGACGGGTCTGTTCGTCGTCTTAGGGTTCGCTGGGACTCTGTTCGTCGGTTCCCTCTAAGGGGCCGCGTTGTGAGCAGACCTAGGTCCGTACGATGAACACATCACATCAAGAAGGAGCCCCATGAGCGAGGTCGTAGACGTCTCCGTACCGAGACAGTCGCGCCATGTCGGTGCCTACATCGAGATGCTCGTCTCGAGCATTCTGGGACTGTATGCATCCTTCGTGTTGTCGGTCGACGCGATCGCGCTTGCTAAGGATCCCAATGCGGTCCTTGCCTGTGATATCAATCCGCTGATTTCGTGTGGCAAGGTTGGGATCACGTGGCAGGCCAATCTGTTTGGGTGGCCCAACTCATTCCTGGGGCTCATGACCGAGCCCATTGTCATAACGCTCGCGATCGCTGCACTCGGTGGTGTGAGGTTCCCGCGTTGGTTCATGCTGGTCGCGCAGGCGTTCTACACCCTGGGCTTCATCTTCGCGCTGTGGCTGTTCTTTGAGGCCTACTTCGTGATCGGTGCCCTTTGCCCCTGGTGTTTGCTCGTCACGGCGACTACCACGCTTGTGTTCGTGTCTATGACCCGTGTCAATCTCCTAGACAACAATTTTGGGCTCAAGCCCGCGGCACATGCCCGGGTGTCGCGTTGGCTCAACATGTGGTTCGACACCTACATCGCAGTCCTCTTCTTAACTGCGATTGTCGTGATGATCATCGTGAAGTACCTCTAAAGCGTGGTTACGACTTCCTCGTAATCAAGTCTCGGCAGTCGATCCATCCATGCGTTCTCACCTGGCTTGCCGATGTTGACAACCACGAACGAGCGCAATGTCGTGCCCGCGAGTAGATCGGCGTCGACTCCGCCCGCGTTGAACCCGCTCATCGGTCCAGCGGCAAGACCGAGAGCACGGACGCCCAGAATGAAGTAGCCGGCCTGAAGCCAGGCCTGATTGCGCGCAAACTTCTCTCGCTTTTCTTCGTCGATGAAGTTGTCCTTGGCATTCGGGTTGTAGGGCACAAGCCGCGGCAGGTGCCCATGGAAGTTGATGTCCGCGGCGAGAATCGCGACGAGGGGTGCAGAAGCCGTCTTTGCCCGGTTGCCTTCGCTCATGTGGGAGAGCAGTCGCTCGCGTGACTCGGGAGATTGGGCCAGCACCATCCGAAGCGGTTGCGTGTTCATCGACGTGGGCGCCCATCGGATCAGGTCGTAGAGTGCGCGTACCTGCTCCTCTGTCACTGGTTCGGTGGAGAAGGTGTTGGCGGTGCGGGCGGTTCGAAACAGGAGGTCTTGTGTGTCTGGGCCAATGTGAACGAGGCTGTCCATGCTCTCCCAATCGTGGAATTATGGTGAGAGCGTACGGTGCGAGGTTCACCAGATTCTGTTGCGGCCCCGCTAATATGGCCGGGTGGGCCTCCGAGCGTCTTTGCATTTGAGCGCGGACGTTCCATTAGTTGTGTGTTTGCTGAGTAGTGATGAGGCGTCAAACTCTCTCTTTGTCGCTGCGGCGGCTCTCAAGCGAGTTGAGGATATTCATCTAGTTTTGGTCGCTCCAGGGCGGCATGAAGTCATCATGTCAACTCTTCGGCGAGCTATGCGGAACGGGCTAGACCGTATTCACGTGTTGGGACTTCCCTGTGGGGTCGACCTGATCGGCTTTATTGAGGATGCTGATGCAGGTCTCATTCCCGAGGGCGCAAATGGTCATCAGGCTCTAGCTGTGTTCACTCAAGCTGGCTTGCCAGCGGTTATCGCCGATAGCAGCCTTGGAGCCGACACAATTAAGGAATCGAAGGCCGGTGTTGTGTACCCGGTCGGAAAACCTTCAGAACTTGCCAAGGCATTGCGTGCGACAACTAGACGGAAAAGTGATTTCGTAGCCCGAATAGATGATGATGCTCGGAGCATGACTGCATGGGTGCGAGATGAAGAGATAGTCCCGAGCTCCGGGTTGCTCGCGTGTGCCCGAGTCGGTATTGGGCCAGCCAACTACGCGAGTCAGGCCAATGAGTGGGCGCGTGCGCTTCGTGAATACGGACGTGTCGATGCCGAAAGTTTTAGCCTTCCCGGTAACTCACGTCGGTTACCCGATCGCGTGCTGGCGACGTCGGGCCGTCCGAGGTTTCGCAGCTCGGTTGACGAGATGGAGATAGTCCTCACGCGCTACTCGCACCTGCTTGTTGATGCCTTTATGGATGTTTTAGCGGGCATCGTGGCGGACGACATCGGTCCGGAAATCGAGATACTGCGTCGCAACGGCACGCAGCTTGGTCTGATTGCACACGGCAGCGAAGTGCGTTTGCCCCAGCGACATATGGACCGAATCGCGCATTCGTACTTCCGTGACGCACCGGCTGACTTCGTTGGTGCTCGAACGATCCAATGCAGTCGGAATGCTGCGACGGCAGCAGCGTTTGATGGGCCCATTTTTGTGTCTACACCTGACAAAGTGCTTGATCTACCGACTGCAACCTGGCTACCTGTCGTCATCCCGGAGCCACACACGTGGGAACTGGAGCCCGCATTCACGCACAGTGGTCCATTGAGAGTTCTGCACCGACCCAGCAGATCAGAACCACCGATTAAGGGTTCCGCGATTATCATGCCGGTGTTGGAGAAACTCGATGCTGAAGGTCTGATCGAGATGGTTCGGGCACCTGAGCTCGTCCCGCCTGAAGCAATGCCGCACCTCATGAGCAATACAGACGTGCTTGTCGATCAAATTCTATCTGGTACTTACGGTGTGGCTTGTGTCGAGGCGATGTGGGCCGGTCGAGTGGTCGTGGGATGGATGGCACCCGACGTGCGGGAGCTGTGTCTAGCTGAGGTGCCCGTGATCGACGCGGCGCCGCAGGATTTTGAGGCCGTCATGCGCGAGCTCATTAGGAATCGGGATGGGCTCCCTGCAATTGCCGAGGCTGGCCGTGCGTATGCCCACGAGTTCCATGACGGAAGAGTGTCCGCGGAAGTGTTGCGCGCGTTCGTCGAATCTCCCGTCCGGATCTGACCCTTGACTGTCCTCGTCGTGCACGTAAGGGAGTGAAGTCGCACATGCGTGAAGTCGAACTCATCGAACTCAATCACGAGACGATGCTTGCCCTCGCTGTCGGCGATCTAGTAGGAGCGCAAGTCCACTCATCGATTCCGCTTTCCCCCTTTTTCTCGGGCGAGGATCAACGTGGCGTGTGGTTGAGGCGAGCAGAGCAGATCGCCCGAGACCCGGCTGAAGCGCATTGGGTGACTCGCGTGGTGTGGGATCCCGGTCTGGGCAA
>JBIHZU010000204.1:0-3482 GCA_044240285.1 Candidatus Nanopelagicales bacterium
CGCATTCTCCTTTTGTACGCAGCTGCAAATCGGGACCCCGAGGTTTTCCCTGAGCCAGAAAAGTTCAATCTTCGTCGGTCGCCTAACCGACACTTCGGTTTCGGTGCAGGACCGCACGTGTGTGTGGGCATTCACATGGCCAGGCTCGAAATGCAGGTGATGTTCGAGGAATTCCTCAAGCGGATTCCGAACTTCACAATTGACGAATCCCGCATCCTCGAGGCAACGGGTCCCACCTACGCAATCACCAGCCTCCCTGCGACTTGGCCGGTTAAGTGAAGGTCTCTGTCGACTTGGATTGGTGCCAGGGCAATGGGCTCTGCGTTCTCGAAGCCCCAGCGGTCTTCAGCCTTGCTCCTGAGGGAAAGGCCATTTTCGTAGCTGATGTTGCTGAGGAACAGCGGGCTGCCGTGGAAGCTGCCGTAACTTCCTGCCCCACCCAGGCGATCACCATCCTCGACTAATTGCGAAGTGGACTATCTCTGCTTATAGTTATACTTAAAGGTCCTCGGCTCATTTAGGTGGGAATTCGTGAATATGCAGGCTGCGGATGCAGCGGCGCTTGTTGAACTCGTCGGTGATTTTGCCCGCCGAGAGATAGCGCCGCGGGTCGCCGACTATGACCGTGCAGAATCCATCCCGAGGGATCTCCTCGACAAGATGGCGGGGCTTGGTTTCTTTGGTGGCGCGGTCGACCCCGCCTATGGCGGGTTGGGACTTGACTACGTCACCTATGCCCGCGTGATTGAAGAAGTCTCCAAGACCTGCCACGTAATGGGTGTCTTGATGTCGATGCCTACGAGTTTGGTCGGGGGAGGAATCGCCGCCTTCGGCACACCGGAGCAGAAGGAGAAATATCTTCGGCCGCTGGCTGAAGGTACCGCTTTCGGTGCCGCGGGTGTTACGGAGCCACGATCGGGCAGTGACGTCGCCGGAATGGAGACATCTTACGAAAAGCGTGGATCAGAATTTGTGTTGAACGGTGCCAAAGCCTGGATTTCCAATCTGGATATCGCAGACTTCATAGTGACGTTTGCGACGGTCGATCGGAGTCTGAAGCACCGGGGAGTCACCGGTTTTATCATTCCAAGAGACACCCCTGGACTCTCGCTCGCACCCTATAAGGACAAGCTCGGTTTCCGACCTCTATCCACGGGCGATGTCATCTTGCAGGATGTCGTTCTGGGGCCGGAGAACGTTCTAGGAATCGAGGGAGAGGGCTTCCGTGTCGCAATGTCAGCTGTAGAGAGAGGCCGACTTAGTGTGGCATCTCGCGCGGTGGGGCTTTCCCAAGCGGCGATGGACGATGCGGTGTCCTTTGCCAAAATCCGTGAAGCGTTCGGCAACACGATCTCGAACTTCCAGATTGTCCAGTCAAAGATCACCGATATGGCTGTCGGGATTCGCACTGCTCGACTTCTCGTTCAGGATGCAGCTCGTGAGATGGATGAGGGCGGTCGAGCACGGCAATCGACGAGCATGGCGAAGATGTACGCAAGTGACGTAGCGCAGCGAACCACGACGGACTCGATGCAGATCCATGGCGCAGCTGGAGTTTCACCCGAATACCGCATCGGTCGTCTCTATCGAGATGCGAAGGTTTTCCAGATCGTCGAAGGCAGTAATGATTTGCATCGTGCTCTCATCGCTGAGATGGAGCTGGGAATTCGGACGAAGTCTTGACAACAAAGGAGCGCGTGTGAGTGACACTTGGACACAGAAGAGCCTGTCCGCCACTGCTGCATTGCGCATGGCCAGCGCAGCAGTCGAGGCAGCAACGACCATGGGGCTTTCTGCCTCCATCGTGGTCTCAGACCAAGCCGGAACGCCCAAAGTCACTGTTCGTATGGACGGGGCTTCTCCTATGACGGTGCAAGTAGCCTCCGACAAAGCGTTCACGGCCGCGTGCGCTCAAATGCCCACAGCAATGTGGAGTTCAGTTTTCTCAGGTGACGTTTTCACGGCCCATAAGTTTGCTTCGTCTATCGATCGGTTGTGCACCATGGCAGGTGGAATCCCTGTGAATGTTGACGGTGTAGTCGTGGGCGCCATTGGCGTGAGCGGGGGAGATGATGATCAGGACGTGGCGATCGCAACGGCAGGGATCGCTGCCTTGACGAGTCTGTGAGCTGAGTCGTGCGCGCAGCCGCGATGACCCGATATCAGGATCAACTTTCCTACCTTGACGTTCCGGATCCTGTGCTGAGGGAAACGGCTGATGTCATTATCGAGGTGCTCGCTGCAGGGGTGTGCGGATCAGATTTGCACATCAGGTCAGGAGCTCTGCAGGACCTGCTGGGGGCGGCTGAATTCCCCTACATCCTTGGGCATGAAAACGTCGGCAGGGTTGTAGATATTGCACCGTGGGTCACCTCCGTGAGCATCGGGGATTCCGTCGCTCTGCACCCGCTCATGACCTGTGGGCTATGCCCTGGGTGTCGCTCTGGTAAGGATACGTACTGTTCTCGACCGCACTTCCCCGGCGTTGATCAAGTGACGCAAGGTGGGTTCGCGCAGTTCATGGCAACGTCCGAACGTAGTTGTGTTCGCATTCCTGACGGAATGGATCCGATCGCACTTGTCGCTGCCACGGATGCAGGTTTGACTGGCTATCACGCTGTGAAGCGTGCTCTTCCTTTCTTGGAAGTGGGACAGCGTGTCCTTGTTGTGGGTGCGGGAGGTGTCGGACAGTTCGTCCTGCAGTCACTCAATGCTTTAGCTTCGGTGAACACCACGGTTATTGATCTGTCAAAAACCAGACTTGAGTCTGCTTTGTCCCTAGGCGCTCACCAGGTGCTGCACGCTTCTTCGCCGTCGGATGGCAGTGTGTGGGAGGGCCTACGAGGACAGGTTGATGTTGTCTTCGATTGTGTTGGCACCGCTCAAACTCTGTCTGCCTCTGTGGGTGTTCTCTCCCGTGGCGGTGTGCTGTCGATTATTGGCGGTTCAATGGAGGAGTTCCCACTTACGTCCGTCCAAGCTACCGCCAACGAACTCACTATTTTGGGAAACTATGTGGGGCAGCATTCGGAGTTGGTTGAGCTAATCGCCCTAATGTCCGAGTCCAAGGTGGTCTCCACTTACGAGTCTTTCAGCTTGCAGGAGGCAGAGACTGTTCTCCAACGACTGGCGGCAGGGGACTTGGCTGGAAGAGCGGTATTGATCCCATGACGCCAGTGCTCGAAGTCAACTCGATGTCGAAAACTTTCGGCGAGCAGGTGGTGCTCAATCAGGTTTCTCTGAAGGTCGAGGCCGGGGAGATTCGTGCTCTCGTCGGGCAAAATGGCTGTGGCAAGTCGACTTTGATCAAGATCCTTTCCGGTTTTCATGTTCCCGACGAGGGCGGAAGCGCGTGTGTCGACGGTGAGCCGCTTCATCTGGGGGTCACCGGATCGGGCGTTGCACGGGGACTGCGCTTCGTACACCAAGATCTGGGCCTCGTGGGGTCCCTTTCGACCGTGGAGAACATTGCCCTTTCGAAG
>JBIHZU010000205.1:0-3475 GCA_044240285.1 Candidatus Nanopelagicales bacterium
GCATCGTGATGCCACAGACGATCAGGTTACGATTGATTCGGCCAATGCGATTCGCGAGTTTGGCGTGGGCGTCAAGTGCGCGACGATCACTCCCGACGAGGCGCGCGTGGAGGAGTTTGGCCTCAAGAAGATGTGGAAGTCGCCAAACGGCACTATTCGTAACATCCTCGGTGGCGTGATTTTCCGTGAGCCGATCATCATCAACAACATCCCGCGCCTAGTCCCGACGTGGACTAAGCCCATCGTCGTTGGCCGTCATGCGTACGGTGACCAGTACCGCGCGACTGACTTCAGGGTGCCTTCGGCGGGCAAGCTCACGATGACCTTCACCCCCGAGGATGGCTCGGACCCGATGGAGTTCAACGTGTTTGATTTCCCGAGTTCTGGTGTAGCTATGGGCATGTACAACCTTGACGATTCCATTCGCGATTTTGCGCGTTCGTCGTTCCGCTACGGGCTCGATCGCAACTACCCGGTCTACATGTCTACTAAGAACACGATCCTCAAAGCCTACGACGGCCGATTCAAAGACATCTTCCAGGAGATCTTTGACGCGGAGTTCAAGGGTGAGTTTGATGCAGCCGGCATTACCTATGAACACCGACTCATCGACGACATGGTTGCCTCTGCGATGAAGTGGGAGGGCGGCTACATCTGGTCTTGCAAGAACTATGACGGTGACGTGCAGTCCGACACTGTCGCGCAGGGCTTTGGCTCGCTTGGCCTGATGACCTCCGTGCTCCTCACCCCAGACGGCCGCACTGTCGAGGCAGAGGCCGCACACGGCACCGTGACGCGTCACTACCGCGATCACCAGAAGGGCAAGCCGACCTCGACCAATCCCGTTGCGTCAATTTTCGCTTGGACTCGGGGTCTGGTGTACCGCGGCAAGTTCGACAACACCCCTGAGGTGTCGAACTTTGCTGAGACGCTCGAGCGCGTCTGCATCGAGACCGTCGAGGCGGGTTCGATGACCAAGGACCTTGCGCTGCTTGTCGGACCCGACCAAAAGTGGGAGACGACGCAGGAGTTCCTTGCCAGCATCGACAACAACCTCAAGAAGGCTATGGCCTGACACTCGTTTCACGCGACAGCCCGAGGCACTAGCCTCGGGCTGTGCGCATTATTACGGCAAATGTGAATGGCATCCGTGCTACGGCCCGTCGAGGTGGACTGGAGTGGCTTGCAGCCGCCAAAGCCGACGTGATTTGCCTGCAGGAGGTGCGCGCGACGCACGAGCAACTGCACGAGGTTCTCGCTGAGAGCGGGCTAGCGAAGTGGCACGTCGAGCACAGCGCGTCTGAAGATCTGGGGCGCAATGGCGTCGCGGTGCTCACCAAGGCTGCGCCACTCGCATCGCGCGAAGGAGTGGGTGATGCTGCCTTTGCTCGTTCGGGTCGATGGATCGAAGTGGATGTCGACTCAAAGTATGGACCGCTCACCGTAGTGTCGGCGTACGTCCATTCCGGTGAAGCCGAGACGCAAAAGCAGATCGACAAGTACGCCTTTCTTGCCGCAATGGACAAACGACTCGCCGCATTGCGTCGAAGTGCGACGCGCAAGAAGAGCCACGTCATCGTCACGGGCGACTTCAACATCGCGCATGCCGAAGTCGACATCAAGAACTGGAAGGGCAATCGCGATAAGGCGGGCTTCCTGCCGGAGGAACGCGCCTATCTCGATCGATGGTTCGGTGCAGCTGGCACCGGCGATGGCCCATGGGCCGATCTTGGTCGTGCGCTCGGTGGGCCCGGTCCGGGGCCGTACACATGGTGGTCGTGGCGCGGTAAGGGCTTTGACACTGACGGTGGCTGGCGCATTGACTATGTGATTGCTACGCCCGAGATTGCCGCGATGGCGAAGTCCGCTGAGGTCGGCAAAGCGCCCACCTACGCCGAGCGCTGGAGTGACCACGCGCCCCTGATCATCAACTTCACTTAGCCGCCCGCCCCCGCCGCCGCCCCTCCGACTGACAGAATGAGGCATATGGCGACATCGGCTCCTGCTCACCCCCGAGTGCTGTCGGGTATTCAGCCGACGGCCGATTCGTTCCAGTTGGGCAATTACCTTGGTGCCTTGGTGCGTTGGGTCGAACTCCAAGAGACGCACGACGCGTTCTATTGCGTAGTTGACCAGCACTCGATCACTGTCGAGCAGGAACCCGCCGTCCTTACCCGGCGCACGCTGCTGTCCTTCGCTCAACTACTCGCTATTGGTCTTGACCCCGCGCGCAGCACGATCTTTGTACAGAGCCACGTACCCGAGCACACCCAGTTGGCATGGGTGCTGCAATGCATGACGGGCTTTGGTGAGGCCGGCCGCATGACGCAGTTCAAGGACAAGGCCGGCAAGGAAGGCACCGACCGCTCGACGGTGGGCTTGTTCACCTATCCGATCCTGCAGGCCGCCGACATCCTGCTCTACCAGGCAAGCGGCGTGCCCGTGGGCGAGGATCAGCGACAGCACCTCGAACTCACCCGTGACCTCGCGCAGCGCTTCAACTCCCGCTACCAGAAAACTTTCGTGGTGCCTGAGCCCCTGATCGTGGCCGACACTGCCAAGATCCTCGACCTTCAGGACCCGACCGCGAAGATGAGCAAGTCCTCGGCTCCCGGCTGTGTGTTCCTCCTCGACGAGCCCAATGTGACCGCCAAGAAGATCAAGAGTGCGGTGACCGACTCTGGCCGGGAAATCTCCTTTGATCCGGTCGAGAAGGCCGGTGTCTCCAACCTGCTCTCCATCATCCGGGCCGTGACGGGGACCCCGATGGATGTGGTCGTTGCCTCCTATGAGGGTCGCGGGTACGGCGATCTGAAGAAGGATGCCGCCGAGGCCGTCGTGGAGCTCGTGACCCCCATCCGGGCATCCGTCAACGAACTGATGGGTGACCGGCCCGAACTCGAGCGCCTCATGGCTGTGGGTGCTAGACGGGCCCGGGAGGTCGCGGCGACGACCTTGACCTTGGTCTATGACCGCATCGGTTTCGTCCCAGCCCGCTGAGCCTCCCTGTGTGACGGACGTCCTACGCCTAGGGGTGGTGGGCTGCACCTGCGATGCCTAGGATTCAGTCGTTCGGATAGCGCGGCGATATGGAGGGTTTTGTGAGCAGTGTGACCACCCCGGTCTCGACAGACGGGCAACCTCCCAAGCGCAAGCGCGCCGAACTCGGTGTGAAGACCCTGCGAACGGACAAGTACTGGGTCCAGCCGCTGGTGACGTTCATCGCCCTCATGCTGTTCGTCATTTATTCGACGTGGCGTGCGTTTATGAACGCCGATTATTTCTACGAGCCGCTGATCTCGCCGTTCTACTCGCCATGTCTTTCCACCTCCTGCCCGCCCGGTTCGAGCTTCTGGACTCCGCTTGACCTCCCCGTGGCGTTCTCCCCGGCCCTGTTGATCCTGATCTTCCCGCTCGGTTTCCGCCTCACGTGCTACTACTACCGCAAGTCCTACTACCGTGCCTTCTGGCAGTC
>JBIHZU010000206.1:0-3438 GCA_044240285.1 Candidatus Nanopelagicales bacterium
GACGCCCGACAACTCGGCCAGGCTCCTCTGCGAGCACCGCCAGAAGATCGAACTCCTTCGCCGTCAGGTCAATGAGTTGCCCATCGACAGTGACCCGACGCCGCGTGCGATCAACATTCACCCGACCGGAGCCGACTGGCGTTTCGATGCGACGACGACGACTCACCGCGCGTATACGTGCACTTAACTCACGCACAGAAAATGGCTTGACGACGTAGTCATCCGCACCAAGTTCAAGACCAACTACACGATCGGCTTCGTCACCGCGCGCGGTCACAACAATGACAGGCACATCGCTGTGTCGGCGGATTTCACGCAAAACTTGTAGGCCATCGCCATCAGGCAAACCGAGATCGAGCAGGATCACATCAACATCGTGTGATGCATCGGCGACTCCGGCAGCAAAACCCACGTGGACGACCTCTAGTCCGTTGCGCTTAAGTCCTTCGACCAAAGGCACAGCGACAGCGGGATCGTCTTCGACGAGTAACACGCGCACTATTCAATGGTGACACGTCGACGCAGGTCACGCGGGCGTGGCACTACAGATTGTCGAGGTCCGTGAGGCACGCTTGTGGGGTGAGTCATGAATTGCCGTGGGATCAGGCCCGGCGTATCGCCGGATCGGCCCCAGCTCCTCTCCCGGTCGTATCCGCACGCCTATCTGAGGCAGCCGGTTCACTGCTGGCAACTGCCTTGATCGCCATCACGGATCTGCCTGCCTTCGACACAGCCTCCATGGATGGTTTCGCTGTCGCGGGCCCCGGCCCCTGGGAGCTTGACGAGTCGCTGGCCATCGTGGCTGGGGACTCACCTAGCGATCTACCGCACGGCTACGCGACACCGATCGCCACGGGCGCGCCGATTCCCGTTGGCGCAAGTGCCGTCCTGCGCTACGAGCTTGCCGCCATCGAGGAGTCGCACGGTCAACGTCGACTGCTCGCGGTCGATGTCCTGACCGGTCTTCCCACCGACGAGCGCAACGCCGTACGTCCCGGCACAGATATCCGCCCACGAGGTGAGGAATGTCGTGCGGGCGACGCATTGCTCGATGCCGACCGGATCCTTACGCCGTCAATGCTCGGGCTTGCCGCGGCCGCCGGCTACGACGAGATCGACATAGTGCCGCCGCCAGTCGTCGGCACTCTCGTTATCGGTGACGAACTCCTCAGCCATGGCCTCCCGCGTGCCGGTCGTGTGCGTGATGCACTTGGACCGCTCATCCCGGCATGGGTCGCCTCGTTAGGCACACGCGCCAATCCACCGGTACGAGTACCCGACACACGCAACGCGCTCATCGCTGAGCTCGATGATGCGGCAGCTGATGTCATCATCACCACCGGTTCCACATCGATGGGTCCGCGTGATCACTTGCGCGAGGTGCTACGCGACATCGGCGCACACTGGATCGTCGATGGTGTTGCCGTACGCCCCGGGCATCCAATGTTGCTGGCTCGGCTCACTGACGATCGCTATGTTGTCGGGCTCCCGGGCAATCCA
The DNA here is from genome assembly GCA_044240285.1 of Candidatus Nanopelagicales bacterium. Lineage (GTDB taxonomy): Bacteria > Actinomycetota > Actinomycetes > S36-B12 > S36-B12 > CAINMH01. The sequence continues at coordinate 1,501 of JBIHZU010000206.1, forward strand.
CTGGCGGCCGTAGCCGGTCTCGTGACTTTGGCGGCGCCCCTGATTCGCGCGTTACGAGGGCTCCCCCCCATGGTGGCTACCTTCGCGACACTCCTCGATGACGTGACCTCTCATCCGCACGACACGCGGCTCATGCCGGTGGCCTTGAGTGGCCCTGGCAACGGTCTGTTGGCTCGCCCGCTTCGCTTCGATGGGCCTGCCATGCTGCGCAGCCTTGCCGAAGCCGACGCTCTCGTCGTCATTGCTCCCGGGGCCGGTCAACGTGGCTCCACATGCGAGGTAATCCCACTTCCCACGCCGGTATGACGGTGAGCAGGTAGCCTGCGGGCGTGGCACAACAATTCGGCGGCGGTAGGGGCTCGTTGACGCTCCTGCGATTCCCTGGCCGCCCGTTCAGTCCGTACCGCAGTATTTTCGTCCGGATATGCGTTGCGCTGGGCGCACTCTTAGTCGCTGCAATTCTCGTCTTTGTCGAAGGCGACTGTTACCGCGATAACGGCGAAATGGGTGGCATCACCTGGATCGATGCTCTCTACTACGCAACTGTCTCCCTTTCGACCACTGGTTACGGAGACATCACCCCAGTTTGTGAGTCAGCACGGCTTGTCAACGTTGTTGTCCTGACGCCGCTTCGCTTTATCTTTCTTATTGTTCTTGTCGGTACAACTGTTGAGGTGCTCACCAAGCGCAGCCGACAGGAGTTTCGCGCACACCGCTGGAGGAAACGCGTGAACGCACACACCATCATCATTGGTTTCGGCGTCAAGGGACGGACCGCAGCAAAGACTCTGCTCGATAGCGGTGTCCCACGCGATCACATCGTGATCGTGACTCCTGATCATGCAGCTCTTAGCGAGGCAAGCAAGATGGGCCTCGTCGTGGTCGAGGGTGATGGACGTCGCGACGAGGTGCTCATCGAAGCCGAGATTTACAAAGCGGCGAACGTGATCATCGCGACAAATGCTGATGACACTTCGGTGCTCGTGACTCTTACAGTACGTCGCCTCGCACCTTCAATTTATATCGTGGCGGCAGCACGCGAATCGCAGAATGCGGCTGTACTTCGCCAATCCGGTGCGAACTCAATTGTGCCCACCGCCGAGTCCGCCGGTCATCTGCTTGGCCTCAGCATCTCGTCACCTGTCGCGGGTGCTCTCATGGAAGACTTGCTCGACACTGGTCGTGGCCTCGAAGTGATCCAGCGGGTAGTCGCAGAAACGGAATTCGGATTCGTTCCCACTGACATCGATCAATTGGGCCAGATTGTTCTTGCCATCGTGCGCGACGGTATTGTGCATCGATTCGACACTTCGGACATCAGGTCACTGCAAGCTGGTGATGAACTCGTTGTCATTCGTCACGCTGGAAAAGACTGATCGTGCGCGCGATAACTGTCGGTGAAGTCGGGACCCCGGAGACAATGCAGTGGGCTGAAGTGCCCGACACCGTGGCCGGACCCGGTGAGGTGCTTGTGCGTGTGGCAGCGGCCGGCATCAATCGCGCTGATTTGCTGCAACGACAGGGGTTCTATCCCCCTCCGGCGGGTGCACCCGAGTGGATGGGGCTGGAGTGTTCCGGCGTCGTAACAGCTCTTGGACCCGGCGTTTCGTCGGTCGCCATCGGAGACGAGGTGTGTTGCCTCCTTGCTGGCGGCGGATACGCCGAACTCGTCGCGGTGCCCGTAGGACAAGTCATGTCCATTCCGCGTGGGGTCGACCTCGTCACTGCAGCCGGACTTCCTGAAGTTGCCTGCACCGTGTGGTCAAACCTCATGATGGTGGCCCATCTGCAAGCAGGTGAATGGCTCCTTATCCACGGCGGTGGAAGCGGAATTGGCACGATGGCGATTCAAATCGCACGCATGGTCGGCGCACGCGTAGCTGTCACAGCCGGCTCGGAGCACAAGCTGCAGGCGTGCGCTGATCTTGGCGCTGAGGT
>JBIHZU010000208.1:0-3421 GCA_044240285.1 Candidatus Nanopelagicales bacterium
TTCGTCCACGCCTGCCACGCGCCCGTTGACACCCATCTCCTCCGCAGCCTTCATGAGCTGATCGAGGTAGGCCCGAACCTGTGCTTCGGGGAGTGCCCCTTGGAAGAGCGGCACGGGCTGACCCTTAACGACCGCGATAACTGTCGGGATGGACTGCACTTGAAAAGCCGCCGCAATTTGCTGTTCGGCGTCGACATCAATCTTTGCCAATACGAATCGGCCACCGTAGGCGCCAGCCAACATCTCCAAAATCGGCGAAAGCGTCTTGCACGGACCACACCACGTCGCCCAAAGATCCACCACGACCGGCACTGTCATTGATTGCTCGATGACCGCTTTCTCAAAGTTTTCTGTGGTTACGTCAATCACGACACCAGGGGGCGGCGGCGGTGCCGATGCGGCGCGCTGCTGCGCCTCACGCTGTGCTGACAGAGCGCCTAGGTCGACTGCTCCCCTTAACGTCGCCGCGGCTGCAGCCGGGTTCGGAGGCTTATTCACGAGGTGATCCTGTCACCGTGGCATCGAGGAGCTTCATGCGAGGAGTCGCTCTACCCATTGCGCGGCGGCTGCATGGGGATCTAGCTGGCCTTCCACAACAGCCTTGGCCAAATCTGCCAACAACTCCGGCTCCTGAGCAGATAGGCGTCGCTTAAGCGCTGCGATGGCGAGCGCACTGATTTCTTCAGCTGCGCGACGTTCGCGCCTCGTTATCAACTCACCACTCTCAGTCAGCCAGGCGAAGTGCTTATCCAGTAGATCCAAAAGTTCAGGGATTCCGACACCAGTCGAAGCGACCGACTTAACAACGGGAACTTCCCAAGCACTCGATGAACGTTCGCCCAATGCGATCATGTGGCGCAGTTCGCGCATTGTCGTGTCAGCGCCATCACGATCTGCCTTGTTAACGCACAGAACATCAGCAATCTCGAGTATGCCCGCCTTTGCAGCCTGAATACCATCACCCATGCCCGGTGCGAGTAGCACAATTGTTGTGTCCGCAGCGGCGGCCACTTCCACCTCCGACTGCCCCACTCCGACCGTCTCAATCAAGATGACATCGCAACCGGCGGCCTCAAGAACGCGAAGAGCCTGCGGCGTCGTTGCCGATAGTCCACCTAGGTGACCACGAGATGCCATCGAACGAATGAATACACCTGGGTCCGTCGCGTGTTCCTGCATGCGGATGCGATCACCGAGTAGCGCGCCCCCAGAGAACGGCGAACTCGGATCAACAGCAATCACGCCGACACGGTTTCCACGAGCTCGTAACGCTCCCACGAGCGCCGAGGTGGTCGTCGATTTTCCGACACCCGGCGATCCGGTGAGGCCAATGACATGCGCAGTGCCCGACGTCGGTGCAAGAAGCGACATAACTTCGGCCACATCCGGCGAGCCGTCTTCGACCCACGAGATGAGGCGCGCGACAGCTCGAGGCTCACCAGCCCGAGCGCGCGCGACCCATTCGGAGACTTCGTTCACTACTAGGCCTTGGGCACGCGAAGGATCAGAGCATCGCCCTGGCCGCCGCCACCGCACAAAGCTGCGGCACCAATGCCGCCACCACGACGCTGGAGTTCGAGAGCGAGATGGAGCGCAATGCGAGCGCCCGACATACCTACCGGATGACCGAGGGCGATCGCTCCGCCGTTGGGATTGACCTTTGCCTCATCCACACCGAGCTTGCGCGTCGACACGACACCAACGATGGCAAAGGCTTCGTTGATTTCGATGACATCGAGATCGGCAGGCGTGATGCCCTCCTTGGCGCATGCGGCCATGATTGCGTTTGCCGGCTGCTCGTGCAAAGAAGCATCGGGCCCAGCGGTCACGCCATGCGCACCGATCTCCGCGATCCACTTAAGCCCGAGCGACTCAGCCTTTGACTTCTTCATCACGACCACGGCACAAGCACCATCGGAGATCTGCGACGCGTTACCTGCCGTAATCGTGCCGTCCTTAACAAACGCCGGACGCAGACCCGCAAGTGACTCTGCGGTCGTCTCGCTACGGATCCCCTCGTCGGTCTTGAACATCACTGGATCGCCCTTGCGCTGCGGGATCGGCACCGCGACGACCTCATCGTCGAGGATGCCGTCGGCCCAAGCTTTCGCAGCGAGCTGATGCGAACGCGCAGAGAACGCATCTTGGTCTTCGCGACTGATGTTGTAACGCTCATTGAAGTCGTCTGTCGCCTGACCCATTGGCGCCTTGTCGAAAGCGCAGGTGAGAGCGTCGTACGCCATCGAATCGACCAAGGTCCACTCGCCGTATTTGACACCTTCGCGTGAGCCTTTGACCAGATGCGGCGCGTTTGTCATCGACTCCATGCCGCCAGCCACGATGATCTCGAACTCACCCACGCGGATGAGTTGATCGGCGAGCGCGATCGCATCGAGCCCGGACAGACACACCTTGTTGACCAACAGCGATGGCACCGACATCGGAATGCCACCCTTGACGGCAGCCTGACGAGCTGGCATTTGGCCTTCGCCCGCGAGAAGGACTTCGCCCATGATCACGTAGTCGACCTGCTCAGGAGCAACACCCGCCTTCTCCAGAGCGCCCTTGATCGCGATGCCGCCGAGATCGGACGCACTGAACCCCTTCAGCGAGCCAAGCAACCTGCCCATCGGCGTACGAGCGCCAGCGACAATGACAGTGGGATCTGCTGCGGACATGGGGTCTCCTTTGTGGGGCAGGGGCCTTCGCGGGACAATGGTCTCAATCTAGTTGAGGAGGATCCGTGGCTGTACCCATGCCCGGCATTGGAATCACCCGAATCGATCACGTCGGGATCGCCGTAGCCGATCTTGATGCGGCCATCGCCCTGTACGAGTCCGCGTTTGGCTTCACGCTCGTCCACGAGGAGGTCAATGAGGAGCAAGGCGTCCGTGAGGCCATGATGGCCGTCGCCGACTCCGGCTCCTGCATTCAACTCCTTGCGGCCCTCTCCCCCGACTCCCCGATCGGGAAGTTCCTCGAGCGCAGCGGCCCAGGCATTCAGCAGATGGCCTACACGGTGGTGGACGTGCGGGCGGCGGCTGATGCCCTTCGTGCGGCCGGACTGCGCCTGCTCTACGACGAGCCCAAGAACGGCACTGCGGGTTCACTCGTCAACTTCGTGCACCCCAAGGACGCGGGCGGCGTGTTGGTCGAACTCGTCGAGCCGGGTCACGGACACTGATGTAGCATTTGTGAACGAGCGTTAACACACCGAAACGCATCCGAAAGGAACTCCCATGCAGCAGATCCGCGACGCCATCCTCGCCGGTGATACGGCCCCTGAGGACTTCGCCAACATTGACATCCCGGACCACTACCGGGGCGTCACCGTGCACAAGGACGAGCAGGAAATGTTCGCTGGTGTCGCGACAAAGGACAAGGACCCGCGCAAGTCGCTACATGTAGACGAAGTCGCGCT
>JBIHZU010000209.1:0-3406 GCA_044240285.1 Candidatus Nanopelagicales bacterium
GCTTCTGGACTCCGCTTGACCTCCCCGTGGCGTTCTCCCCGGCCCTGTTGATCCTGATCTTCCCGCTCGGTTTCCGCCTCACGTGCTACTACTACCGCAAGTCCTACTACCGTGCCTTCTGGCAGTCCCCGCCCGCGTGTGCAGTCGCCGAACCGCACGGCAAGTACACCGGTGAGACTCGGTTCCCGCTGATCTTCCAGAACGCGCACCGCTACTTCTTCTACGCGGGTCTCGCCTTCAACGCGCTCCTCACATACGACGCGATCATCGCTTTCCGTAATCATGAGGGCCAGTGGGGTCATATGAGTGTCGGCACGCTTGTCCTCATTCTTAACGCGGCGTTCCTTTGGTTCTACTCGCTGTCATGCCACTCCTGCCGTCACGCAATCGGTGGACGCCTGAAGAACTTCTCGAAGCACCCGGCTCGTTACAAGATGTGGACGTGGGTCAGCAAGCTCAACGGCAACCACATGCGCTACGCGTGGATTTCAATGGTCTTCGTTGCTTTCACTGACTTCTACGTCTATCTCGTAGCCTCCGGAAAGATCACGAACTTCTACTTCTTCTAAATCGAAAGGCCTATCTGCATGTCCCAGATTACGAAGTTGCAGTTCGACGTCATCGTCGTCGGTGCCGGTGGCGCGGGTCTTCGCGCAGCCATCGCCGCTCGCGAGGCCGGCAAGAAGACGGCCATCCTGAGCAAGTCGCTCTTTGGCAAGGCCCACACAGTTATGGCCGAGGGTGGCATTGCTGCATCCATGGGCAATGTGAACTCCAACGACAACTGGAAGGTTCACTTCTGCGACACGATGCGTGGCGGCAAGTTCCTCAACCACTACCGCATGGCTGAGTTGCACGCCAAGGAGGCGCCAGATCGCGTATGGGAGCTTGAGGCGTGGGGTGCACTTTTTGACCGCACTCCTGACGGCAAGATCAGCCAGCGCAACTTCGGTGGTCACGAATACCCCCGTCTCGCCCACGTAGGCGACCGCACTGGCCTGGAGATGATCCGCACCTTGCAGCAGCGCGTGGTAGCGCTTCAGCAGCAGGACAAGGCGGAGTTCGGCGACTATGACGCGATGATCGAGGTCTTCGCTGAGACTTCTGTTTCGCACGTGTTCGTCTCAGGTGAAGGCGCCGACCGCAAGGTGTCTGGCGCATTCGCCTACGCACGTGGCACCGGCGATTTCATCGTCTTTGAGGCGCCCTCGGTCATTCTCGCGACCGGCGGCATTGGCAAATCCTTCAAGGTCACCTCCAACTCGTGGGAATACACCGGCGACGGCCACTCGATGGCACTCATCAGTGGTGGCTCGCTGGTCAATATGGAGTTTGTACAGTTCCACCCCACGGGCATGGTCTGGCCGCTGAGCGTCAAGGGCATCCTCGTCACCGAGTCGGTGCGTGGTGATGGTGGCGTACTGACCAACTCTGAAGGACGTCGCTTCATGTTCGACTACATTCCCGACGTCTTCAAGGCGCAGTACGCCAAGACCGAAGAAGAAGCAGACCGCTGGTACACCGACCCGGACAACAACAAGCGTCCGCCGGAGTTGCTGCCGCGCGACGAAGTTGCGCGCGCCATTAACACCGAGGTAAAGGCCGGCCGCGGTTCACCCCACGGTGGCGTCTTCCTCGATGTGTCGAAGCGACTTCCTGCTGACGTCATCAAGTCCAAGCTCCCTTCCATGTGGCATCAGTTCAAGGAGCTCGCCGACGTCGACATCACTCTCGAACCCATGGAGGTCGGTCCGACCTGCCATTACGTGATGGGTGGAATTGAGGTCGATCCCGATACGCAGCAGGCAGTAGGCGTTAAGGGTCTCTACGCGGCCGGTGAATCCTCTGGCGGCATGCACGGCTCTAACCGCCTCGGCGGCAACTCGCTCTCCGATCTCCTCGTCTTCGGCAAGCGTGCCGGTGACGCGGCGGCCGAATACGCGAGCACTGCGGGTCCGGTGACGCTGAGTGACGCAGAGATCGCGACGGCCGAGACCGCGGCAATGGCCCCGTTCAGCAACCCCGGTGGCGAGAACCCCTACGCCATTCAGCAGGAGTTGCAGCAGATGATGAACGACTATGTCGGCATCATCCGCACCGAGGACGAACTGAAGCAGGCGCTCGTCGAAATTGAGAAGTTCAAGGAGCGCGCGGCACGTGTTGGTGTCAAGGGCACGCGTCAGTACAACCCGGCGTGGCACATCGCACTTGATCTGCCGCACCAGTTGGTTGTCTCCGAATGCATTGCTCGGGCGGCGCTCGGGCGTGAAGAGTCCCGTGGTGGACACACTCGTGATGATTTCGCGAAGATGAGCCCAGAGTGGCGTCAGGTCAATCTGATCTGTTATGCCGAGGGCACCGGCGTGCGGGTGGAGAAGCAGGCATTGCCGACCATTCCGCAAGAGTTAGTCTCGTTGTTCGACAGTAGTGAACTCAGCAAGTACATGACCCAGGCGGAGCTCGATTCCATTGCGCAAGGGACGGCATAATTATGACTTACACCGCGAATTTTAGAGTCTGGCGTGGAATCGGCGGCGAGGGTGAGCTGCAGGACTACACCGTCGAAGTTAATGAGGGTGAGGTTGTTCTCGACGTCATCCATCGCATCCAGGCGACACAGGAGCCCGACCTGGGCGTGCGCTGGAACTGCAAGGCCGGCAAGTGCGGCTCCTGCAGTGCTGAGATCAACGGTAAGCCGCGCCTCATGTGTATGACTCGGATGAATACATTCGAAGAAGGTGTTCCCGTCACGGTCACACCGATGCGCACGTTCCCTGTGATCCGCGATCTCGTGACAGACGTCTCCTTCAACTACGAGAAGGGCCGTCAGGTTCCGGCCTTCTCCCCACCGAAGGACCTCAAGCCCGGTGACTTCCGGATGCAACAGAAGGATGTCGAGCGCTCACAGGAGTTCCGCAAGTGCATCGAGTGCTTCCTCTGCACCAACACCTGCCATGCTGTGCGTGACCATGAGGAGAACGTGAAGTTCTTCGCTGGCCCACGGGTGCTCATGCGCACCGCTGAGCTCGACATGCATCCGCTCGACACCCTCGACCGCCGGCGGATGGCGCAAGACGAGTTGGGCTTGGGTTACTGCAACATCACCAAGTGCTGCACCGAGGTGTGCCCGGAGCACATTCACATCACTGACAACGCGCTGATTCCGTTGAAGGAGCGCGTGGCTGACCTCAAGTACGACCCGCTGCGCTGGCTCGGCAACAAGATCCGCGTGCGCGGCAAGGACGACTGAGCCGAACCGGCGAACACCATGGCCACTAGTGGGCCAGGCACCCTAATTGGGGTGGCTGTAGCCATCCCTGAGCCGTTGGCCAGTCAAGTGACGGGCTGGCGAACTCGGTTTGGCGATCCGCAGTCCACGCAGATCGCAGCACACATCACCTTGGTG
>JBIHZU010000210.1:0-3400 GCA_044240285.1 Candidatus Nanopelagicales bacterium
TGGCCGGTCAGTGAGGTGATCCAGCCTGGGGCGGATGAGCCGTGGGCAATGAGGCTCTCAGAGTCGATAGTCACCTGAACCACGGGGCGCGCGCCGCCCACGTCGGGGAGTTTGAAGTCGCCCGTCGCGGCCGCCGCTGCATCGAGGATGTAGGCGAGTGCGTCAAGGTTGCGCTTGCTGAGAGGTTGTTCGACCTCGGCAGGAGCGTCGGGTGATTCGCCGCGGGCAATCGCGTGGCAGCGGTCGCATCTAGCCCACGCATCTCCGCTCACGCCAGGGCAACCGTCTTGCGTGCACACATAGGGCACCTCGGCGCCAGCGTCAGCTTTAGACGAATTTGTATTGTTCGCATTCGCGCTGCCCGCGCCTGCGGGTGGACTTGCATCTTTAGCTGCACGGCGGCGTAGCGCGTCACTCGCCGCTGCGAGAGAGTTGATGAGTTGTTGGCCCACTTCTGGTGTCAGCAGCCCGTTGACTGCGACGAATCCGTCGATCGTGGTCGACACATGTAATCCGACATCACGGCGGCGGCGCTTAGCCTCCGCGTCGTCGATCGCATCGGGGTCAATCTCGTGGAGCTTGGTCATCAGGATGCGGGAAAACGTCTTTGGGTCAAGATCACACGCCACGGCAGTCAACTCAGCCTCAATCTGCGTCAACCCAGCAGAGCAGCGCGGGAAACGCGAGTGCGCCTCGACCAGCGCGGCCACATGAGCCCGCGACACTGAACCCTCACGCCAGGCGGCACCCATCACCGGCACAACACCTAGCCAGTCACCGGCCTCAAGCGTGCGCTTCACCCCAGCAAAAGACTCATTCGTGCGTGAACGAAACCATGCAGATGCCGTTCGGAACCCGGCCTCGGCAAACGTGTTGCTACCCGCGACCCGCGCAGCGATGTCGCCACTGATCGCATCAAGACGGCGGCGCAACTCCACGAGTTCGACCAGTGTCTCGGCGACCTCAGCATCAAGGGCCCAGCCGAACCCATCACCTGACACGCTCGCGTGCAACCCATCAACCGCGGCACGCAACGATGCGCGCGCAACCCCGAGACTCGCACCCAGCCCAGCGACTTCCACCGCAGTCACATCAGCCGTGCACGTCTCCGTGACACGTGCAGGCGCCGAAAGGCGTACGCGTGAATCGGTGACGGTCATGGGACTCCAAACGAGTGGGATGGACACTGCACATCACGACGCCGGCGCACCCGCAAAAACCCTGCGGCCCCGACTCCACTCACCCGACACCCTTAGGGCCAGGTGCCTCTCGACTCTTACTGCCCAGCCCAACGGCTGCGACCAATTGAGAAGCTCTTCAACTCCTTAAATTATAATAGTACTGGCGTACGACAGTCAAGTACTTGTGCACAGAATTTTCGATGGATGTTGCCGTATGACCCATCGGGCGAGGCATATGCCGCGGCTGTGTAGGCTTGCCCCTGCCCTTCGGGGTACTGGGGCCCATAGCTCAGCTCGGTTAGAGCGCTTCCCTGATAAGGAAGAGGCCGGTGGTTCAAGTCCACCTGGGCCCACGTGAAGAAACTGTTGCTTATCGTCGCCCTTGCGGGGGTCGGCTACCTCGTTTACCGACAGATTCAGGCCAGTAAGGCTGAAGATGATCTGTGGACCGAGGCAACGTCGGCTCCTGATCTGACCTGATCGGTCGGAATTTACCCGAGCGCACACGCCCGGGGGCTTAGCTCAGCTGGTAGAGCGCTGCCTTTGCAAGGCAGAAGTCAGGGGTTCGAGTCCCCTAGCCTCCACTCACGCCCCATTGCCCCAAGTCGAAGTGATCCTCGCTGATCTGTTTAGCGGTCGGTGACTGTGCGGACCTAGCAGTGAAGTCTCCATCGATCGGCGAGTTCACGACCACTGAGCGCTGTATGTCTGCTGCTTCGCGCAGGGTTACAGCCGCGGGAGTGTGAGAGGCAGATGTAGAGACTGCCTCAAGCAGCGCGATGTTTGCTTCCCGAATACCGTCAACAATCCTCTGAGAAACAGCAACATCGATCCCGCTAGAAACTACGAGTTCGGTCACGGGTGCAAATGAATCACCAAAAGTCATGCGGTTAATGAAAATTTTGGTCCTATCGGAGTTCACAATCATCGGCATCAGTTCCCCATTTTCGTTGCGTCCATGAGCCGAGACGACAACCTCGCCGACACCAGGTACTTCAATCTGAAGTGGAGCGCTGTGTGCACACTGAGCTGACGTGTCTGCAAACCCGTAGAGAATGGCCATGCTGATCGCATCGCGGTCGCGACCGTAATCAAGAAAACATTCGTCATCGTGGAGAACCTGAGCTTGCACAGCGAATCCACCATGAGTGGGTTCCGCTATCGCCCCTCGACTGTGGTGGTTCATCAATTCGAGAATCGGTACGGCTACTGGTTCAGGTGCGGCACCATCGAAACTCTTACGAAAACAGCGCGTGCTCCATAGCAAAGAGATCGGATCAGGCCGAGCCGAGCCAAAACTTGGGCGTAGGCCGGAAACTGCTTCGATTAAGCGTGGTGGCAAGTCATCTGCGAGAAGGGGATGGGCGCCTAACAAATCTGGGATCTTTCCTGACTGGTTGAGCAGTCCCGTGAGAACAAAAAGTGTTTCGAGCTCGAGGCCATCAATCTCGGGACTGATCGCGGCGGGTGCCAGGACGCCGTTGGTTGTCGACCAGTCGACGCGACCCACGCGTACCAACAACTCAGCTGGAATCCGCAACAGCAACTCGCCTGGCTCGGCCGAAGCATGAACCGACAAGTGCCCATCTCGGGCGACGAGACGCGCGCCAGGATGAAGCCAGCCGCCGCCGTCAGCCAGCAGTTCCAGTAACCCGCCGAGGAGGTCGGAAGTGACTGGATCGTCGGAATCAAGCACGTGTGAACCCCTCGGGTGATGGTTGTTGGCGGCACGATCGTAGGCCTGTCGTAGAGTGATCCCGGCCGCGCCGTCGATAAGGAGATTTCCTGTGGGTGACACCTACGCAACAATGCACACCAGCTTGGGCGATATTCGTTTGATTCTATTCAAGGACCAGGCTCCAAAGACGGTGCGTAACTTCCTCGAACTTGCCGAGGGCAACAAGGAGTGGACCGACCCACGCACCAAGTCGAAGACCACGGCCAAGTTGTATGACGGCACTATCTTCCACCGTGTCATTTCCGGTTTCATGATTCAGGGTGGCGACCCACTCGGTAAGGGCATCGGCGGTCCGGGCTACAACTTCGCTGATGAATTCAACTCCGAACTCACCTTTGATCGCCCCTACCTGCTGGCCATGGCCAATGCCGGCCCCAACACCAACGGTTCGCAGTTTTTCATCACTGTGGTGCCGACGGCGTGGTTGACCATGAAGCATTCGATTTTCGGCGAGGTTGCTGATCAGGCTTCACGCGACGTG
>JBIHZU010000211.1:0-3396 GCA_044240285.1 Candidatus Nanopelagicales bacterium
GTCTCGAGGTAGCTCATATCCCACGTAATCGGAGTGGGAGTCCATGCACCCTCGTGGCCAGAACTGATGGTGTCGTATCCATCGCCGGTGCCCATGCTGTTCTTCCAGCCAAGGCCCATCTGCCAGATCGGAGCACCTTCGGGCTCGGGGCCGACATACTTATCGGGATCACCCATTCCGTGCATTTTGCCGAAGGTGTGACCACCTGCAACGAGTGCGACGGTCTCGTAGTCGTTCATTGCCATGCGTGCAAACGTCTCGCGTACGTCGCGCGCTGACGCCATCGGGTCAGGCACGCCGTTGGGGCCCTGCGGGTTGACGTAGATCAGACCCATCTGCACAGCGCCGAGTGGGTTTTCGAGTTGGCGGTCTCCGGTGTAGCGATTGTCAGCGAGCCAGTCCACCTCACTGCCCCAGTAGGTCTCGTCAGGTGCGTAGACATCGGCGCGGCCACCAGAGAATCCACCGGTCTTGAATCCCATGGACTCAAGCGCAACGTTGCCCGCGAGGATCATGAGGTCGGCCCACGAGAGCTTGCGTCCGTACTTCTGCTTGATTGGCCAGAGTAGACGCCGTGCCTTATCGAGGTTGACGTTATCTGGCCAGCTGTTCAGTGGTGCGAAGCGCTGCATGCCCGCGCCACCGCCACCGCGGCCATCGCTGATGCGATAGGTGCCGGCACTGTGCCACGACATACGGATGAAGAAAGGGCCGTAGTGGCCGTAGTCAGCGGGCCACCATTCCTGCGAGTCAGTCATCACAGCAGTGAGATCGGCCTTGAGCGCTGCGTAGTCAATGGTGTTGAACTCCGCGACATAGTCGAAGCCCTCACCCATTGGGTCAGGGGAGCCACCGGCCTGAGCCAGGACGCGCAGGTTGACCTCGTCGGGCCACCAGTCCTTGTTCTGGGTACCGCCCGAGCTGGACCCGTGCATCACGGGGCACTTTCCTTCGCTTGCCATATCTGCCTCTCTTCGTTACCTGGAGTTGTGATGGTAAAAACAAACTGTGTGGAATTAAGTCTTAGATTTAGGATTCTTGCCGGTGAGTGCCATCACCGCAACAGGATCGTCACTCTTGTCCCTGCATGAGGCGCAACGGCCCCAATAAACAACCTCGGCTTCGTCAACTTCGAAGCCGTGCGAGTCGCTTGGAGTGAGGCATGGGACAACACCCGCCGCGCAATCGACATCGACTAGGTGCCCACACTCACGACAGATCATGTGGTGATGGTTGTCGTGGACGCGACCCTCAAACCGGGCCGGCGAACCCGCCGGCTGAATGCGCCTGACCAGCCCCGCATCCGTCAACGCCGCGAGCGCGTCATAGACCGCCTGCCGCGAAATCGAGCCGATGCGCGTCACTGCGAATTCCCACACGGAATCGGCACTCGCGTGGGAGTTGGCCCGCACCGCCTCAAGGACGGCCAGACGCTGCGCAGTGACCTGCAGCCCACAGGCACGCAGGTCGTCGGCTAGGTCGTTGGACACAGTCTCAGACTACCTCTGATTCTGGAATGAATCAAGAATTGTGGATGGGTTGACCCGTCCACTTTCAATCCCAGCTACTTCTTCAGGACGATCCCAGCCTTGGTGGTGGCCGCGCTGCCTTGGCTGGTCGTTGCAGTGACCTTCACCGAATACGTCCCCGGCTTGAGTTTGGTGATTGTGTAGGCAAAGCCGGTTGCCGTGACTGGAGTGGTCCACTTGGCCCCCACGAGCCAGGACACCTTGTACGTCGCGCTGGGCGCTCCGTTAAGCGAGCCTGCTTTCCAGGTCACTTTGATCTGTCCGGCGACCTTCGTCGTCTTGCCCGCCAACGAACCCGGCGCGCCCGGTGCCGCAGCCGCCAATGCAGCCGCTGACACCACTGACGTCGGACTCGTTCCGCCAGCGGAAACCGCCGAGACTCGGAACGTGTAACTACCACCCTTGGTCAACCCGGTTACGGTCACCGAAAGCGCAGTTGAGTCAGCGCGGGAAAACGTTGTCCACGCGCCTGTGCCCTTGCGGTACTCCACTATGTAATTCGTGATCGCAGAACCGTTTGCGGCGGACGCCGACCACGAGATCGCAACAGACGTCGTCGTCCTTGCACCGATAACCGGTTTGCCCGGAGCGCCCGGTGCATTGAGCGCCGCCGCCAAAGTGGACACCGCAGATGAAGGATCAGTGTTGATGCCAGTGCCGATGAGGTTCACCGCTGACACCTTGAAGACGTACGACGATGACGCAGCAAGCCCAGTCACCGTAATGGTCGTTGCTGCTGAAGCGGTATGGGCGAACGTGGACCACGAATTCTCCGATGCGAGGCGGTACTGCACCACATAATCAGTAATCGCAGAACCACCATCACTCACCGGGGCAGACCACGACACCACAAGTGACGAACTTGTCGCACCCGACGCACTCACACCTGTCGGCATTCCCGGAGCGCCAGCCAGCGTCCGACCCCAAGCACCCTGCACGACACGCGTCGACTCAGATGCCCCGTCGATGCCCGACACTGTCACTGGAGCCGATCTGTTGGTTGTCGAGTTGTTACCCAACTGACCGTCACCGTTCCAGCCCCAGCATCGGGCGGTACCGTCCGACAACACCGCACACGAATGAGCGCCGCCGGAGAGGATCCTGTTGCATTCGAAGTCCGCACCTGCGTCGGCACGCCCGGGGCGACCGCACCATCGGCCTGAGCCGGGGCAATAGCGCCCGCGAGGCCAAGGCTTGCGACAGCAACTGTGACGAGGAGAATCTTCACGGCGGTTCCAGGAATCCAAGTCATGTTTCTTCACCCATCTCAAAGTCAGAACTAACTGCCCTAAGATGCTGGAAAACCGTCCCCCAAACAAGCCGACCAGAGCCGTGTTGCCGCCTGCGCGGGTAGAAACACCCGCAAAAGGTCCACACACCGGTGGCTGGCCCATTATTCTTTCCGGAACACAACGGCACGTGCCTGTAGGCACCACGAGAAGGGGCGAACCCATGACGACTGGATACGTCTACCACGAGGTGTACGGGTGGCACGACACCGGAACGAACTCGGGTCTGTTCGGCTCGGATCCGCTAGCGGGGATCCAGCCCTACCAGCACTTTGAAAACGCCGAGACCAAACGTCGAATGCATGAACTCATCGTGGTCTCCGGTCTCATTGACCAACTGACCCGCATCGCTCCACGGCATGCCACCGAGGATGAACTCCTCCGGATTCATACGCCCGAGCACATCGCCCGTATCAAAGCCGAGAGCCAACTGCCAAAGGGCGGAGACGCAGGCGACGGAATCTCACCGTTCGGCAAAGGTGGCTACGAGATCGCAGCACTCGCGGCCGGTGGCGTGATTGAAGCCGTTGATGCAGTTGTGGAAGGTCGGGTGACCAATGCGTACGCACTTGTGCGCC
>JBIHZU010000212.1:0-3395 GCA_044240285.1 Candidatus Nanopelagicales bacterium
CCTGCATCTGCTGAACACACCGCGCCGCGCACGCGCGCTCGCATGGGGCTTGATGGGAGTCACCATCGTCCAAGGATTGATCGGCTACACGCAGTACTTCACCGGCCTACCGTGGCTCCTGGTGTCGGTTCACGTAGCCGGAGCAGCCGTGCTTTGGATTGTCGTGTTGTTCCTGTTGCTCTCGCTGCAGGATCGGGGCACAGCGGTCAGATCAGGGCAAGAACGGGTCCGTAGCAACAACGAGGAATAGCAGGGCAAGGTACGTGATCGAGTAGTGGAAAAGTCGCATCGGCTTGATGGGGACGTCGCCCTTGCGCAGTCGTGCGGACAACGCATATGCCTCAAAGAGGAAGATAGCTCCGAGTACAACGGCTGCAGCTGAATACACGATGCCCATGCCCGCCACCGGGATGAGAACCAATGAGGTTGCAATCATCACCCATGAATAGATGATGATCTGTCTCCCCACAGCTCGCGGCGCGGCGACAACAGGCAGCATGGGAACGCCTGCCAACTCGTATTCATCGCGATAGCGGAAAGCCAACGGCCAGTAGTGCGGCGGAGTCCACCAAAACACGACAAGGAATAGCAAGATCGGAATCCACCAGGACCGCCCACCATCCACGGCGGCCCAACCGATGAGCACGGGCATACAACCCGCTGCACCACCCCACACAATGTTCTGGGCAGTCCTGCGCTTGAGCAACATGGTGTAGCCGAGAACGTAAAAGGCGATAGCGACAGCGGTGAGGATACCTGCAAGAGGATTAGTCGTCACAAACATGAGAACCACGCTGGCGACGCTGAGGATGAGACCGTAGATCAATCCTGCACGCGGCGAAATCTCGCCGGTCACGAGCGGGCGGTGTCCCGTGCGCTCCATGAGCATGTCGATGTCACGGTCGTAGACGCTATTGAGCGTATTGGCACCTGCTGCTGCCAACGAACCACCAATTAGAGTCACCAACACCACACGAAGCGGCGGGATGCCATCTTGTGCCAAAAGCATCGTGGGCACCGTAGTGACAAGCAGAAGTTCGATGATCCGAGGTTTGGTGACAAGGAAATAGGCTTTGATCGTGGCTCCGGGACCACGTCGCGCCGATGTTGTCACCGATTGATTCACGTGCGTCAGCGCGTGCGACCGCTGCGTGCCTGCAGTCTTTGCAGCGCCTCTTCGAGAATCGACTCGCCATCCACATCGGAACGACGCTCCTTGACATAGGCAAGGTGGGTCTTGTACGGCTCGACTTTCGGCGGTGCCGGCGGAGCCGATTCGTTCTGACTCGCCGGCCACCCACAACGTGGACAATCCCAAGACTCTGGGACCACGGCATCGGAGGCGAAACTAGGAGTGGTCTGGTGGCCGTGCGCACACCAGTAGGTGATGTGTACGCGAGGCGCTGAATCGCCGCGCTCTGCTTCACCCATAGGGCCAGCACCGACACGACTCCCACGAATTGCACTACCTGACGCCACGAGGGCCCCTTTCGATAAATTGCGGTGAGTCAGCCAGAGGTGGTCTTGACGAGCAGACCAACGGCTACGACACAGGCGACCCAAATCAGGCCAATCGCGACAGTAAGTCGGTCCAGATTGCGTTCGGCTACTGACGATCCACCGATGGACGAGCTGACGCCACCACCGAAAAGATCAGAGAGGCCGCCGCCCTTACCCCGGTGAAGCAGGATGAGAACAATCAGCATGAGGCTGGTGATGATGAGCAGCACCGAAAGGATGATGGTGAAGGTCTGGACCATGGTGGAAGGATACGCGATGGCTAGGCGTCGCCGTGCATTCGGTAGCGCACGATCCCGACGAACTCGTCCGGATCGAGACTCGCGCCCCCCACGAGGGCCCCATCCACGTCTGGCTGGTCCATGATCCCGGCAATGTTCGCCGACTTCACCGATCCGCCGTAGAGAACCCGAACCGCCTGAGCCACCTCGGCGCCATGCTCGGCAGCCAACCAACCTCGGATGGCACTGCAGACCTCCTGGGCGTCCTCGGGCGTCGCCACCTCGCCGGTGCCGATGGCCCAGACCGGCTCATAGGCGATCACCGTCTTGGCGACCTCCTCGGCGCTGAACCCGGCCAAAGATCCGGCGACCTGAGCCAACGTGTAGGACACCTGCCCGCCTTCACGGCGGACATCGAGACCTTCACCCACGCAGACGATGGGCGTGAGGGAATGGCGCAGGGCCGCCCGAACCTTGACGTTCACAGTCTCATCAGTCTCGTGGTGGTAGAGGCGCCGCTCGCTGTGGCCCACCACAACGACGCTGCATCCGAGTTTGGCCAACATGGCGCCCGAAACCTCGCCTGTGAAGGCGCCCGACTCATGCGCGGAGACATCCTGAGCGCCGTATCGCAATCGGTAGCCGTCCCCATCGATCACGGTCTGCACAGAACGAATATCGGTGTACGGCGGAAGCAGCACCACCTCGACCGCTTCATAGTCAGCGTCGTTAAACGTGAAAGCTAAGCGTTGGACAACCGCGATCGCTTCAAGATGATTGAGATTCATCTTCCAGTTGCCGGCCATCATGGGCAGACGATTGTGGCTCACAGGCTGTTCTCCAATGCAACAAGACCGGGCAGGGCTTTGCCTTCGAGGAATTCGAGGCTGGCACCCCCTCCGGTGGATACGTGGCTAAATCCTTCAATGCCGAAGACCGCGACCGCTGCGGCTGAGTCACCGCCGCCCACGACACTCATCCCCGGGCTTGCAGCTATCGCTTCACCCACACAGCGAGTGCCACGCGCGAATTCGACAATCTCGAAGACACCCATCGGCCCATTCCAGACTACGGTTCGCGCCTGAGCGATAACCGATTCGAAATCTGCAATGGTCGCGGGGCCGATGTCGAGGCCCATCCAGCCTGAAGGAATGGCGTCTGCTGACACAACCTGGGTTTCCCCTCCCCCAGCAAATTTCTCGGACACGACTACGTCGACGGGAAGGCGAAGATCCACGCCGCGTTCCTTGGCTGTTGCTAGGAAACCACGCACAGTCTCGATCTGGTCTGCTTCGAGAAGTGAGCTGCCCACCTCGTGACCTTGGGCCGCGAGGAAGGAAAATGCCATCCCACCGCCAATGAGCAGGTGATCCACATGTTCTAGCAGTTTGCCGATCACGGCGAGTTTGTCGGAAACCTTGGAACCACCGAGAACCACAACGTAGGGACGCTCAGGGCTTTGCCGAAGTCTGGAGAACACATCCACCTCCGCCTGAACTAGAAGCCCCGGGGCGCTGGGCAGAAGCTTCGCGATATCGGATACCGATGCCTGCTCGCGATGGACCACACCGAAGCCGTCGCTCACGAACAGTTCACCGACCGTGGCAAGTTCCGCCGCAAGTTCCTGACGCACTGCCGCATCTTTGCTGGTCTCAC
>JBIHZU010000229.1:0-3001 GCA_044240285.1 Candidatus Nanopelagicales bacterium
GCAGTTTTGGGTGAGTGCGCTGTGCTTGTCGAGCAGATCGCTGCCGCGGGTGAGCTCAATGACCAGTCTCGTAGTCGATTGGGCATCCTCGAGTCGCTGCTGCGGGTTCATATGCAGGTCGACCAGAGTGGTGACGGAGCTTTCGCAGTCTGGGCGATGGAGGTCGTCGAGGACCTAGCGGCGCGTGACTGTGCTACCCAGGTCATGGGCATCAAGGCGTCGTCGGATCAACGTCCCATCTCGCCGGCCGCGCGGTTGATCGTCGATCAAGTCCTTACGTTAGTAAGCGACCGAGCGAGTGTCCGCGTGCTTACGGATGGAGTTGAGGATTACCTATCGGTCGCGTTTCCGGACACCGGTTCACAGTCGAGGATCGAGGAAGTGATGCGCGCGGCTGGGTTGGTTCTAGGGGGTAGTTTCCAGGTCGAAGGCCATGTCGTGGACCTCGATGTTGAGCCGACCAGCCCGGGCAACCTCGTCACGCTGGTCGTCAGTCGCCGTTCTAACCCGTAAGTACGGGTTACCTAATGCGGTTGTCCCGTGAAGAAGACCACGATTGAACTCCCGGATGAGCTTGAACGCCGTTCTGCAACGCGTGAATGGACGCCTCTTGGCGATGTGGTGCTTATCGCGCTCAACACGAAAATCCTCGCCTATGCCCATCGCGGGGCGTTTAAGTGGCGAGATCATGTCGTGGGGCAATAGGCGCTACCGTGCTCCCATGAGTGCGCTCGATGCCAGTCGCCCGCATCGGAGCACCGACAAGTGACTCCTCAGTGGCTCGTGGCCACAATCGTGCCGCTGGCCGTGCTTGCCGCCATCATCTTTCTTGGGCGCAACGGTCGACGCCTATGGCCCCTAGCGCTGATTGCTTTGCTCTGGGGCTTCGCTGACACCTACCTGATCATTTACGTCAACGACTGGTGGGCAGCGGCCTTCGGCATGAGCTCGCTCATTGTGCTCGGGGCCCCGATCGCGGAAGAAATTTCAAAAGCCGTGGTCCTGCCGTTTCTGTGCCTGTCACGACGTGTGACTTGGTTTGTTGATGGAGCGGTTCTTGGTGCCGCGGCTGGCACGGGCTTCGCGATTCGTGAAAACTGGGTCTATCTGCAAAACGCGGGGAGCGATGCAGGTCTGGGTCTGGCTTTGGCACGCGTGTCGTCTACCAACCTCATGCACGCTGGCTGCACCGCCATCGTGGGAGCAGCGATCGTCCTGTCGTTCAGTCGCGGATGGGTTGCCCGATTCACTATTCCGCTTGGTGGACTCGTCATCGCTATCGTTCTCCACTCCCTTTTTAATCGCCTCACCCAAATTGAGGGGATGCCAGCACTTCTCGTCACGGCCACGGGCGTGGGCGTGCTCGCTATTGCGGCCGCGATCGTGGCTTTGGGTTATCCGATCTCTGCTCGATGGGTGCGTGAAGACCTCTCTCGTACTGGCGCCACTGCGAGTGAGAAGGCAGCGCTCAGCGGGGGCAGCGTGGCCGAGATCCTAGACACCTTCGAGTCGCGTTACGGCTCGGATGCGGCAGCAAAGGCAGAAGAACTGGTGGCAGTGCAGCGTCGGTTGGCCATCGCCCATCATTCGGGGCGGACCAGCGCAGACGAAATCGACACTCTGGAAGCCACGGCCGCCGGGATCCGCCGCGATATCGGATTGTTCGGCATGATGTGGCTCAGGTCGCACCTGCCGGTAGATGCGACCGAGTCAGGAATCTGGGCTTCGTTGGAAAATTCGGTGTCTGATGATGGACCCAGCGAATCCACGCCCTCCGGACTCTGGGCCCGGCTCGGGGAAGTCACCACGACGCACGATGAGGAGGGGAAACGCTGATGTTGTGTGCCCAATGCGAGGAGAGCGCCCGCGGCGTGTGCCGCTTTTGCGGGCGCGGCGTCTGCGCTACGCACCACGCGGCCATGCCCTTCATCATCACCGTCTTCGGCGATGACCCGCCTCGATCGATCGTCGTGGGTGGCACTTTGTGGTGCCAGGTCTGCCGTCCCCAGCCCGAGCCCATCGCAATGCCGGAGCTCGCATGAGTGCCGACGGTATGTTCAATCGGTTGGGCGATCGACTCGCGCAGAATGAAAGCGGCGACGTGCCGGTCACCATGTCTGACCTCCTCGACCTCCCCGATGACCAACGTACGGTGGTGCGTGAGGTGATGCGGTCAAGTAACCCAATGACCCCCGAAGAAGTCGCCGATGCACTCGAATGGCCACTGCCCGACGTGGAGCGTCTGCTCGGCGACCTCAGCCTGCTAGGGATGGTCGAAGTAGTCGACGGACGCATCAAGGTGTCACCGATGCATCGCACCACTCGTGCCACGCCGGGTGGACTTTGGGGCCTACTCGACGAACTGTGAACGCACCGCCGCCTTAGAGCAAGCAGACCTTGCGTGTCTTGCCGGAAATTTTCTTGGAGATGCAGACGTTTCCGCCACTGATGTAGGTCGACGGACTCCCAAAGCGTTTCCAGCCCCCGAGCCCGTAGTAGGCATCCGCCTCCACGTTTTCATACTTGATGTAAGCGTTCACAGCGCTGAGGTAGTCAATCGTCACGGTTCCGCCAAACTCGGCCTTCAGTCCGAGCGTGCTGTTGCCCACTTGGCTCGAGCCCGACACCGTGCCAGTCAGGTCAAAGCTCTGCATCTGAATGCCGCCCAGGGCGAAGGCCACGCTGGTGTCTCGTAGTGAGAAGCCCGCGGCGCCGATGGTGCCAATCTTTGCCGACCCGTTGAGAGAGATGGGCGAGTTAGTGTTGATGGCAATCCAGACGTCGGTGTCCACACCGATGACCTCACCGCGGAAAGTGACGGAGAATCCCGCAGGAACTATGTAGGTGCCCACGGTGCAACCGAGTGGCGCGGCATACATCTGCACGTAGGTAGCCGAAATGAGTCCTGGACCGAGATCGATCACCTTTGTTGTTCCATCGGGGTCGCCAATCGCAATCTCGAAACACGGCGCTGTGAGCACCAGGTTGGCGACAAACTTGA
>JBIHZU010000213.1:0-3321 GCA_044240285.1 Candidatus Nanopelagicales bacterium
CACATCTCCGATGACGAGCAGCTCAAGCGCTTTGATGCACGCAAGAACGATTCACTCAAGCGTTGGAAGTTGACCGACGAGGACTGGCGCAATCGCGAGAAGCGCAAGGACTATGAAGATGCCGTCGTAGAAATGATCGAACACACCGACACCTCGTTTGCGCCCTGGACTGTAGTCGAAGCCGAAGACAAGCGTTATGGGCGCGTCAAGGTCCTCGAGACCGTGTGCGCTCGCATGGAGTCGGCGATGAAGCGCCTGGGGATGTTAGACGAGTGATGTGCATCCGCTGATCGGATGATTGTTGTCCACAGCGTCCTGTTCGACTTGCCTTCCTGGCGTGGTGCCGACGTACGCTCGCCGGCATGCGTGTTCGCTTCCTGCCCAGCACTTTTGTGTTGGTCGCCGCTTTGTTGATTCCGACCGCAGCGCGGGCAGACGTCATCGGCGATGACGAGCGCGATCGGTATGTCGGCACCGGCAGTGTGATCCTGCCGGGGGAAGTTCCTGATTCGGGTCGCCGTGTGGCATCGGATTGCCCCGGCTGCGATTGGAAGGCGACGATCGTCTGCGAAATGACCTCCGCCTCTTCGTGCCGCGGCGAGGCGCGGCTGTGTCAGGGTGACCGCGAGTTCCTGCGGTTCTGGGTCAAGCGACCCGGCGAAGACTGGCAGATGCTCGGCATGGGATGTGTCGGGCCGGGCGGCCCGCCACCCAAGGAAGCCGTGGATCGAGCAGTGCATGATCGCTTCATCGCTGGCTTGCCGCGACTTGCCCCACGAGCGCAGCCGCCGAGTGGTGCACTGGTGGCACTTCCGGTGGGCCTGCGATCGGGGCAATCGGCTGTCGCCGATCGTGAGTGGGACCTGCTGGGAGTGCCGGTGACCTTGCAGGTAGAGCCGGTGTGGACCTGGACCTTCGGTGACGGGACGCACTTGACCACCCGCGAACCCGGTGATCGCTGGCCTCGGCTGACGGTGGCCCATACCTATGCCCGTCCAGGGACCTATCGGGTGCGGGTGGTCACGACTTGGTCGGCCACCTACACCGTCGACGGGCTGGGTCCATTCCCTGTGGCTGAGCAGATTCGTCAGGGCCGCGGGTTGAGGGTGAAGGTCGGGGAGGCGCGCGCCGTCCTCGTGCGCTGACCGGTGGGCGGGTGAACCCCGGGCCTCAACTGGGCTACTTGCAGGTGTCGTGTAAGAATGGGGGCGTACCCGCCACTTTGGGGGTGCACGCGGAGCCCGGCCAAGGTTTTTGACCTTGACACGGGCCCTAGTTATGCCCCCAGTACTACCCGTCGCTCAGTATCCCGAGCCGCTGCGAGAGGTCCCACGCTCACACATGACGACCAAGAAGGCGCCCGCGAAGAAGTCCGCGGCAAAGAAGGCTCCGGCGAAGAAGGCTGCTGTCAAGAAGCCCATCGCCAAGAAGGCTCCTGCGAAGAAGCCCGTAGCGAAGAAGGCTCCGGCGAAGAAGACTGCAATCAAGAAGCCTGTTGCCAAGCCTGTTGCGAAGAAGGCTCCGGCGAAGAAGTCCGTAGCCAAGCCAGTCGCGAAGAAGGCTCCGGCGAAGAAAGCTCCCGCCAAACCTCTGACACCTGCGCAAAAGCTTGCGATGAAGAAGGCAGCCGAACGCGAGCGTGCCGCTGCGAAGAAGGCAGTCGAGCGCGAAAGGGCACTCGTTAAGCGAGCCCGTGAGGCAGAAATCAAAGAGAAGGCTCGCTTGAAGGCAGTGCTCGAAAAGGAAAAGGCGAAAGCCAAAGCTGCTGCGGACAAGGAAAAGGCGAAGGCCAAGGCTGAGGCCGATAAGGAGCGCGAGCGCAAGCGACTCGAAGTTGAGGCGGAGAAGGCGCGCGCCAAGGAAGAACGGGAAGCCGCCCGCGAGGCAGCTGCAACCGAACGGCGAGAAGCAGCCGAACGAGCGGCTGCGGAAAAGGCTCTGGCAAAGAAGCTGGCGGCAGAACTCGCTGGCGAAATGGGTGAGGACGCCGTTGAGGCGGACGACGAAGACGTGGAGATTGATCTCGACCTCACCGATGTTGTCGATCCCGATGCCAATCCGGCAGTGCTCGTGGAAGCGGCCGCACTCGAAGGCGAACTTGAAGCCGATCTCGCAGAGGACTTGGCAGAGGTCAAGGCCGAGGGCGATGGCGACGGCGAGGCATTTGTGCTGTCCGACGTCGACGACACTGATGAGCCCGTACAGCAGGTGCATCAAGCGGGTGCAACCGCAGACCCGGTCAAGGACTACCTCAAGCAGATCGGCAAGGTTCCCCTGCTCAACGCAGAGCAAGAAGTTGAGCTCGCCAAGCGCATTGAGGCCGGTCTTTTTGCCGAAGAGAAGTTGAACGCGGGCATCTCGCTGAAGGAGGTCCTGCGCAAGGACCTCGAGTGGATTGCTGAAGATGGTCGTCGCGCAAAGAACCACCTGCTCGAAGCAAACCTTCGTCTTGTGGTCTCACTTGCTAAGCGCTACACCGGTCGCGGCATGCTCTTCCTTGACCTCATCCAGGAAGGCAACCTTGGTTTGATTCGTGCAGTCGAGAAGTTCGACTACACGAAGGGCTACAAGTTCTCCACCTACGCCACGTGGTGGATTCGTCAGGCCATCACGCGCGCCATGGCAGATCAGGCGCGCACGATTCGTATCCCGGTCCACATGGTCGAGGTCATCAACAAGCTCGCACGTGTGCAGCGCCAGATGCTCCAAGACCTCGGTCGCGAACCAACGCCAGAAGAATTGGCCAAGGAACTCGACATGACGCCCGAGAAGGTCGTCGAGGTGCAGAAGTACGGCCGCGAGCCGATCTCGCTGCACACCCCGCTCGGCGAAGACGGCGACTCTGAGTTCGGTGACCTCATCGAAGACTCCGAGGCAATCGTGCCTTCTGATGCAGTGTCGTTCACGCTGCTGCAGGAGCAGCTGGAGTCCGTGCTCGACACGTTGTCTGATCGTGAAGCAGGTGTGGTGCGTATGCGCTTCGGTCTCACCGACGGCCAGCCCAAGACACTCGACGAAATCGGCAAGGTCTACGGCGTCACGCGTGAGCGCATCCGTCAGATCGAGTCGAAGACGATGTCGAAGCTGCGTCACCCCAGCCGTTCGCAGGTACTGCGCGACTATCTGGACTAAGATTTCGCTCAGCCCACCTCTACTGAGAGGCACAGTGAATGCGCGGAATGTTCCTTGTCTTGGTCAGCGCCGTGGGCCTTGCGCTGACGGCGTGCGGCGGCTCTGCCTCGCCCCCCACCACAAGCGGCGCAGCTTCGCTTAAGGTCCTGTGCACTGTTGACGAGGCGTGGTGCACCAGGCAGGTGGAGG